>JBDRIZ010000208.1:0-6683 GCA_043815525.1 Candidatus Woesearchaeota archaeon | reverse complement strand
TGTATAATTCCGTAATTAGTTGACACTTCTGCAGTATACAATTGGTTTTTAAGATTTATAAATGGAACACCCATAAACACAATCTCCTATTTTGTCAACAGATTTTGAAATTGTTAATGGACTTTCGACGACAAAGTGTATAATTCCGAAATCAGTTTACAATTCCGTAATTTGTTTACAGTTTTTCATTATACACCTCTTCGGGAGTGTTATACCTTAGTGCGTGATGTATCCTGTCTTCATTGTACCACTTCACTAGCTCCTGAAGGCTTTCTTCAGGATGCTTCTTCATCCGTTTCTTCATAGTGTCAAACCATTTCTCCATCTTCCCATTAGTCTGTGGATGATTTCTTCTTGAGGTCCAGAATTCTATGCCAAGCTCCTTGAGCTCCTGCTCAAAGATGCTTAATGTCCGTATTCCTTTTTTCGTCTTCTTGCTGTTGTAGAATTGAGTTCCCTTATCGCTTAAAAGAATGGCTGGGCATGCTTCATTTGCAAGTATGGCTTGGTAAATGAGGAATAGGGTATTCTCTTCTGTTGCATGTTCAAACATGGCAGCCGCCATTATTCTTCTGCTGCGGTCATCAATGAATGCGCAGTACCATACATCTCCCTCTTGGCTCCAGTCCACATGCCACATATAGTTGCTTATTGGCCATTCAAAGCGGACGTACTTCCTTTGACCTCTTCTTTTCTCGCATGGATCTGTAAGATGGTTGGTGTCTAAGACTTTTTGTATCTGCCTTTGTGAGACGCTAAACCCCTCCCTCTTGAGAACAAAATGTATCTTTTCACTCCCGTAGTCTGAAACAGTTCTTATTCCAACAACCTTCTTGATGAACTTCGGATTGATGGGTTGGGATGGTCTTCCAGCCTTCTTAACTTTGTATGCCCCTACACCTTCTCTCTTGAATTTCTCAGCCAAACAATAGACATATTGCCTGCTTATGTTCTGGATTCTTGCTATAGAAGTAACACATCTCCCTGATCTGAACTGGGTTATTATCCACTTCCGTTTTTTTTCATCTAGAGTTTCCATGGTATCACCATGGATCGTGCAGTCGTTTCCTTATATAAATGTGTCAACAGATAATGAAATTGAACAAATCTGTATCGCCTGAACCATCTTTGTCCTCCAAGAAAGAGATAATGTATCAGGGTATTAAACCTTGATTGGTATATTTGTTATCAGGTTTATTACATCTATTATCAGAAATGTTATTTTATCAGGTTTTAAGGCGTTCAGTCTTGAATATGACTAAATCAAGAGTTTTTTCGCTTATTTTCCATCCATTATGCAAAGATATTCTGGATACCAACTAATAGCGAATCTAAATGATAATTGAACAAATGTGAGATCCGCTAAACAGCAAATTACAGTTGGAAAGTTCAAGTATAACTGCAATTTGCTATAATTTAAAAACCCTCGGCATATCTTTTGCCGAGATGGGGATCCTCACATTATTTGGGCAGTTAGTTGATATCATTCTGCACATGGACAAGTACCTAAACATTATCCTACATAACTATGGCACATGGACCTACGCAATTCTTTTCACAGTGATATTCATCGAGACAGGACTAGTCCTAACACCATTCTTGCCAGGAGACAGCCTGCTCTTTGTCGCAGGAACACTATCAGGCGCAGGCAGCCTGAACGTGTTTGTGCTTTTCGGACTCCTGAGCCTCGCAGCAGTTCTTGGAGACACATTCAACTACTGGATAGGCAACTACTTTGGAGAGAAAGTCTTTGCACAAAGCAGGTTTTTCAAAAAAGAGTACCTGCAAAAGACAAAAAAATTCTATGACAGTCACGGAGGAAAGACAATAATAATAGCAAGGTTCATACCAATAGTCAGGACTTTTGCGCCGTTTGTCGCAGGAATAGGACAGATGAGCTACCTGAGATTTCTGACCTTCAACATAGTTGGAGGGGTGGGCTGGGTCGCAATATTCATCTTCGGCGGTTACTATTTCGGCCAAATGGTATTTGTAAAGCAGAACCTTACACTGATAATCATCCTGATAATACTAACCTCGTTTATACCGCCTGCTTTGGAATACATCAAGAGCAAACGCAGATGATTTTTATAGGAATCGACCTGGCATGGTCAGAAAGAAATGCGAGCGGAGTGGCAGCCTTATCAGCAGATAAGGCAAAAGTCCTCGTAGCAAGAACAGCCAGGTCAGATGAAGAGATTCTCGATTTTGTGCAAGAACAAGCAGGAGACAAGAGTTGCATAATAGCTATAGACGCACCACTGATAGTACCAAACAGGAAGAAGGGTAGCAGAAAAAATAGTCGGAGAATGTTTCAGGAAATACAACGCAGGAGCGCACCCGGCAAACAGGACAAGGCTGATGCAGTGGACAGGAAAAATCAGGGGAGAAGAGATAGCAAATTAATTAAAATTGGGTTTGAGCACAACCCCTCTATCAAGAAACATGAGAAGACAAGAAAATTCTTTGAAGTGTATCCACACCCATCGATGGTTGTGTTGTTCAATCTTGGCAGTATCCTAAAATACAAGGCAAAGCCAAAAAGGACTTATGAATCGAGATGGAAAAAGTTCAAAAAATACACAGAGAAACTAACAAAATTGAGCAATCCAAGGATAGTGTTGCCAAAGGAATTTACTGGCAAGACACAATTTAGGGGAAAACAGCTTAAGACCTTTGAGGACAGGCTGGACGCAATATTTTGCGCATACATAGCACACTACAACTGGTGCCACCCAGAAAGATGCAGAATCCTTGAGGACATGAAAAAGGGCTACATAAGCACATCAGTGTTTGACCGCAAAATTTATTAAGAATCATAACTCCTGCAGAACAAAGGAGGGGCAAAAATGGAAGAAAAAGAGATAGGAAAAATAACTCACTATTTCGGAAAGATAGGGGTATGCGTAATAAAGCTGTCTGAGGACCTAAAGAAAGGAGACACAATACACGTAAAGGGAGCGACTACTGACTTCCAGCAACAAGTGGATTCAATGCAGGTAAACCACAAGGACATAGAGGAGGCAAAACCTGAGGACAGCGTAGGCCTAAAATCACTGGAGCCAGTAAGGGAGCATGACATAGTATACAAATTGATACAGTAATTCTTTTTATGGATGAAAAAGAGTATATCTCGGAATGGATAAGGCAGTATCTGGAAAGCAGGAACACAATATTCAAGACCATAGAATCAATAACCAGCCACGACCAGTACGATCTTTACATAAAGCACAAGACAAAGGACCAGTACGTGATTGCAGAGCCATTCTTTGGAAACAACACACTTGGAAGGCTGTCAAGCGACAAGCACCTGATACTTGCAGGATTAAACACAGAAGAAAACTTCCAGTTCATGACTGAAAACTGGAAAGAGCTTTGCAAATACCCTCACCTGACAATATACCTCATTAACCCGATGTCAGAACCTGACAAGAAGTGGATAATCGTGCCTTACACACATCACAGGGTCTGCGACAACGCGTCCTTAAAGGCAGGACTGCGGGCAATGTTTGAGACAGTGCAGCCGCTGACACAACAAAAAATCAAAAGCCTTATAAAGCAAAAACAGGACTTCTAGCAGGTGCAGAATAGGCAACATTAAAGGAAGCTCACAAAAGCACAAAGGACTATGTCCAACACTTTTTAGCTACCGAGTTGCCTGTGCACTAAACATTTGCCAGAAACCTGGCACAACTGACGCCAGATTTTCCATGTCTCTATTGCAAGCCTGCCAGTACACCCACAAGCGATACTTATGGCCACGCGTCCAAAGCATATGGTTGGACATCCAAGCAACACAAATCAGAAAAATCTCTTTTGGGCAATTCGCTTATACAAAACACTGTGAAAAGCGCCAAAAACACCAGGAAGAGTAAACCCCTTAGTGGATGTGGACCTATCCTTCAATGCCTGCCTAAGCGAACCGTTGAATAAAGTCCTGCAAGAGCCAATCTCGTAATAAAAATGGGCATCAGAGCCAGCCACCGAGGCAAGGCCGTATCGCCTGGCAGCATAGAACGCGAAATCATTTAAGAAAGGGAAAACAGTCCTCCCATTCAGGGTTTCCACAGCATCAAAAAATTTTGCATAATCTGAGAATGACTGCCTGGAAAAGTGCCTGCGCAGGGGATCCAACAGGTGTGCTGGGACAACAAGCCCTCCCTGCTCCCTGACCTGCCTGCAGACGTATTCAACAGGACCTGGCTTCACCATCTCATTGATATAGAATGCAAGAATCTCTCCCTTGCCAGTCCTTACCTCCTCGCCTATAATAACCTCAAAATTTTTGTCCTTGTTTAGCCTTTTTACCTCAAGGGCTCCATCAATAGTGTTGTGGTCTGTAATGGCAATACCATCCAGCCTTTTCATCTTTGCCACCTCAAGAATCCTCTTGGGAGAGAGGTTACTGCAACGAGAATAGTGTGTATGGACATGAAGGTCATAGTTATGCATGGTCAAGCGAAGCCAAAAGCAATATATAAAGATGATGCAATACACCAATAATGAAGATCCTCCTGCATGTGTGCTGCGGCCCGTGCTCAGCGCACGCGATAGAGCAACTGAAAAGGCAATATGAGCTCACAGCATTCTTCTACAACCCAAACATCTGGCCAAGAGGCGAGTACGCCAAGCGGCTCACTGCAGCGATAATAGTTTGCAAGCAGATGGGAGTTGAATTCCTGGACAGAGACTATGACACAGCAAACTGGGAAACAGCAGTTGCTGGATTCGAAAGCGAGCCTGAAGGGGGCAAGAGATGCGAAAAATGTTTTGAATACAGGCTCAAGAAAACAGCAGAATACGCAAACAAGAATGGATTTCAGATATTTGCCACCACACTGACAACAAGCCCACACAAGGACTCAAAGAAAATCAACAAGATAGGGAAGCACTTTGCCGAAGAGTATGGAATTGAATTTGTCCAGGCAGACTTCAAGAAACAGGATGGATTTCTGAAGAGCAACAAGATGAGCAAGGAGATGGGAATATACAGGCAGAGCTACTGCGGATGCAGGTTTTCGAGCAACATAGCATCCCCAAAACTATAGAATCTGTATTTTTCCTTTATTGCTTCAGAATATGCTGCCATGATCCTGTCCTTTCCATAATACGCGCAAACCAAGAGGAGCAAGGTTGACTTCGGTAGATGGAAATTAGTTATTAGACCATCAATCTTTGCCTTGAACTTGTAGCCAGGATAGATAAACAGGCCAGAGTCCATGCAGCCTGGCTGTATAGTGCCTTTTTTGTCAGCAAAAGTCTCCAAGGTCTTCACCACAGTTGTTCCGACAGCAACAAGCCTGGCCTTCCTGTTGTTGATTAGTGCAGCGTTTGCCTTGTCTATGCAACAGAATTCAGCATGCATCTTATGATCACTTATGCTTCCACGCACTGGAAAGAATGTAGCATAGCTTATGTGAAGCAAAATCCGCGCAATCACAACACCCTTGCCTTCAATCTTCTTTAACAGATCCTCACTGAAGTGCAGGCCTGCAGTGTGAGCAGCAACAGAGCCTGGAATTTTTGAATATACAGTCTGATACCTCTCTTTTTGCTTTAAAGGCACCCTAACATAAGGAGGGATTGGAATCTCACCATGCATTTCAATATCCTGCAGGGTCAAAGGAGTGGAGAACCGCAATACAGCAATACCCTCATCCTTTGACACAACTTTTACAGAAAATGAGCCAAAATCAAGGCACTCATCAATCTTTACGCGACCCTTAATTATTGCCTCCCAATCAGAGCCAAGCTGCCTTGTCAGAATCACCTCAACCCTGGCACCAGTAGACTTTGCTCCAAGAAATTTACTTGGCATGACTTTTGACTCATTAACAACAAGGACATCACCTTTGGAAAGATAGTCCACAATATCGCCAAAGCGCCTGTGCTCGAAGGAATCTCCCTTCACCACCAACAGCCTGGAATCATGCCTGGTATCAATTGGATGCTGCGCAATCAACTCCCTTGGCAGGACATAGTTAAAAGAATCAATATCTCCTGTTCTTACCTGCCTCTTCTGCGTCGACGTCATAATTAGCAAAGTAATACACCGGCTCTTCCTTCATGTTCCAGAGCCTCTTCCAGCCGCTGTCTGTAGCCAGGAAATCAATTATCCCTGCTTTATTTTCAATGGCATGCTTAATGTGCTCCAGCACCATGAGTTTGCCAACATTGGAAACAGCAATGTTTGTGCCTCCCATAAGAACAGAGTATTCACCATTGTACTGCACAGCAACCTCAACACTCTGAGTGACTCCGCCAACATCAATGCTTATCATCCTGAGCTCTCCTCGATTCTTGGCAAGCTCAAGAAACCTGCGAAAGCCACAATAGAAAAACGGTTCCTTAAAAAAAGACTCGTCACCAAACCTCTCGATGTTAAGCTGAGCCATCCTATCATAGTCATCCAACCTGTTGAAGTGAACAGATGGGCAAAGAGAGCTCAAGCGCTGCAAGTCATGGCGCAAGTTCTTCCTGTGCTTGCCACTAAAAGAAGCAAGGTAACCGTCTAAGGAGTGCCCGAAATCCGCCAAATCAATGTAGTATCTGGTCTCAGCCAAACTGAGAAAAGGCAGATTAGACTCGCTATGCTCAACATAAGAGAGACAGGTCCTTTCAGGAACCTGGCTGATAAGATGGGAAAGGACAGACCTGTCACTTGCCAAGAACTTGTTTCTTTC
>JBDRIZ010000207.1:0-2451 GCA_043815525.1 Candidatus Woesearchaeota archaeon | reverse complement strand
AGGTAAGCGGTACCACACTGACAGACATCTCTGTCAGCAAGGTCGGATAAAGCCTCTTTTTTCTTTTATTTTTTTTTATCACATTCACCTAGTCATACGTTTTCAGGGATTGCCAGATAAGTTGGGGGTTGGCCCTTTTTTAGGGCCATTTTCTTAATATTTATATATTACAGGTATTCTGGACTTTTCTTATGAAAACAGCAGTTATTGTTTTGGCAATGCTTGTGCTTGCAGGTTGTGCAGCAGACAGCCCTGAACAGGCTCTGCCTCCTTCAAGGGTTAATTCTGATTTGGTTGTTGTTGAACCTGTGCCATCGCAGCCTGAAGAGCGTGCATCTTGTGACATGTCTTTGCAGGCGCACCAGATAAAAAAGGTGAAGACAAGCCTTTCAGAATCTGGACCGACAGTTACTGATGATTGTTACAATTTCAGGGTTTTCCCTCTTGATGAGTCAGGCTCAAATATCATCCCTGCTGAGGCTTCTGTCACTGTCTTTGTCTATTCAAGCATGGAGGACAATCCCCTCTCCAGGGAATACCTCTTATTTACCCGCAGCTATTATATAAAGAGGGAAGAAGTGCTTAAGGATTGCGGAACAAAGCCTCTGGCAATACCTTTTGCAGCTATCAAGAACAGCGATAAGCACAGGTATGTGAACGTGCCAAATTATGGAATAATCAACGTGCAGTACACTCGCACTGGCTCTGAGGACCTGTTTGAGGAGATCTATAACGGTGCTGAGCACGATTACTACTTGATTACCTGACCATAGAATATATTATGCTTGTCTCTTGTTATTCTCACTCTTGTCCTTGCTTCAACTGTTCCTTTGACTGTTATGCTCCTGCTGTCCTTTGCTGCTATGGATTCATTGCTTGTCCTTCCTGGAGCTACTGCTACCGCTTCGACAGAGTCTCCTTTTTTGAATGGCTTTTTTAGTGGTTTTGTCTTCCGGATATTGAAATCCGCTTCTGTCAGTAGCAGCTTGACCTTGTGCTTTTTCTCAAGTTGCTGCATCTGCTTGCAGAACTCTTTCATGGGATACTGTTTGACAGGGTTCTTTCCTTGCCTGTAGTTTAGGTAGTTCTGTATTCCGATTGGTGCCTTTAGTTCCTTTGAGAATTCCACTAATTTAGCTATCTCTCCCTCGTTTATTCCAGGTATCATGACTGGCGCAAGTAGCAATTTTCCTTTTTTTGCAAGATATCTGCAGGTTTCTGCCACTTTCTTCACTGGGTAGCGCTTTCCTGCTATCCTGTCTGCAAGCCCTTGGCTTAGGCTGTTTATGCTTATGTTGAATCTTGTTAACCCTGCTTCCAGAAGCATGTTTGCCTTATCGCAGGTTAGTATTGTCGCGTTTGTGTCTATTGATATCCTTGATACCTCTTTTATTTGGGATATTTTTCTCACCATGTCTTGTAGCGGCTCGTAAAATAGCGGCTCTCCGTGGCTGTTGATGTGCACTTCGATACCGTCGCTTTCCTTGTATTCAACCAATTTTGCAAGCTCCTGCACAATATAGTCAGCTTCTACTACAATGTCACGTGTCTTTGCTTCCTCATTCACAGAGCAGTATATGCAGTTTAGGTTGCATCCTGTGATTGGCTTGACCTCTATGAGTGTTGTGTTCCTGTCCACAATCCCAAAGCTTAAGGATCCGATGAGTGGTATACAGCTATTTCTGTGTACGTAAATTGTCTGCTTTCCTGTTAGGTTGTTTTGGAGCGATTTGAAGCCAATCGCCAAATTGTTTAATAGCCGTTGCCTGGCATCTGTTTCTTCCAATCCAGGAAAGTCAAGACTGCCGTCTCTAACCTGGTACTCCCCAATTCCTGCAATCTGTTCAGGATCAATAAAAAAAGAGAAGTATTTCAGAAAAATTGCCTCAATCCCCTGCTTGCGGGAAATGAATTTTATGTCCTGAAATGATAATCTTGCCATGCAGTCCCTGCTTTGTTTCAGAGATATAAAGTTTTGTAAAAATGCTGGAATTTTTCTGCTGCGCTGGCCTTTTCCGGACCATTTCCGCTTTTCCTTCCGAAACCATTAAATATCTGGTTTGACTCTTTTTGTGTTCTATGGAAGGGGTGGAGATTACTGTAACCTATGAGACTCTCTTTGAGCTCTTAAGGCTTGAGAAGAGCCGTTCGGAGCTTCAAAAGCTTAGTCCCACTTTTTTTGTCGATGTGTCAAGCTATGTTGCTGACAAGCAGGCAATACTGTCTGAGACAGAGAAGAAGAATGACCTTTTCGCCAGCGCTGAGCGCGAGAAGATTAAGGTCCAGCTTGATAACATCAGGCGTCTGATCAAGGACCTCTATGACCGCCGTGAGCAGAAGATTCTTTTAGTGGCTGTCAACAAGTCAAAGACTGGCTCAGACATTATTGACACAGGCGCAATGCTCAAGGAGGAAAGGATGCTGTTTGAGGATTTTGTTCTCTTGCTGGAT
>JBDRIZ010000206.1:0-5966 GCA_043815525.1 Candidatus Woesearchaeota archaeon | reverse complement strand
GAAAGTTATTATGAAATTGCCAAGGAACTTATAACATCTGTGCTTTTTCTTGATGGCTATAAGACTTTGAGCCACACTGATCTTATCGAGTATATCAAGACAAAATATATGGATAAATTTGAGGAAGATGAAATAGAAATTCTTGATACCTTACGAAAAAGACGAAACAAGATTGTGTATTATGGGACACTCATAGAGCCAGGGTATATCAAACGCAACAAGGCAACATTTATTGCTATCATCAATAAGCTTAAGAAGTTGGTTGAAGAGAAGCTACCTTCAGAAGAAGCGCCCTAAATATCTCATTTTCCACCAGTGTGTTTCACTGGTGGTTCGATTTACGCTCAAGTGGAAAATGAGAACAAGAAAATCGAAGCGAGCATACCACCAGTCTATTTGACGCGGTCGATTTTCTTTGATTTCACAAAAAGGTATGATGACCTGACAGGGCACGTTTTTGCATCCCTGTACAAGAATTGATTGCGAGCAAAGTCCGCAGCCAAGAGTCATGTTTGTGCTAAGGCAAGATCAGTAAATTCTTTTGCAATATCTGATGGTGTGGCAAAGCCCAGGCCCTCGCCTGCAGAGATCTTGTAGGTGTTGATCCCAACAATCTTTTTGGACGTACTTACCAGGGGGCCTCCTGAATTACCCTTGTTTATTGATACATCTGTCTGGATGTATCCGATTCCTGTGTTGTCTATCCTTCTGCCAAGGCTGCTCACTATCCCTTCAGTGACTGTGAATGACAACCCGAGCGGGCTTCCTACAGCAATGACTCTTTGTCCAACCCTTACATTCTCGATTGGCTCAAAAAGCAGGTAAGGAGTAGTGTTGATTTCTGCTTTCAAGAGTGCCAGGTCAGCTCCCTCTGCCACTGCGACAATTCGTGCGCTGTATCTTGCTGAGTCATAGTCAACAAGGCTGATGAATTCTGCGTCCTCAACCACATGCCTGTTTGTCAGGACATAACCCCTCTTGTCCACAAAGACACCGCTTCCCTGTCCTGATTGTGTCCTGATGCTGACAACTGCCCTTGCGACTTCTGTTGCAATCTTTGAGAAATCGCTGCTTCTGACATTGATAGTATCAACCTTTTCTTCAAGCTCTGTGCTTTTTTTCTCAAGGCTTCCTACCTTTACGTCAACATCCTGCAGCCTGCTTTCAAGATTGAGCCTCAGGATTGACGTTTCGTCATTGATGTATGATTCCAGCTTTCTGAAATTTTCAAGAGTCTGGTTTTCAAGCAGCCTGCGCTGCGTGTCTGTACGCTCACCTTCCTCGTCAATCATGTCCAAGAGATTTCTTGTGCTGTCATCAATCTTTTCAGAAAGCTCATCAGTCTTTTGTTCCATCCTGCTGCCCAGGGAGTTGACGTGCAGGACAATTGATGATATTTTCCTGTCGTATGTTGATTTGATAATTATGTAAAGGGCGCTGTTGGCTATAACAACTATTAGCACAATAATCGCGAGCATTCGCCAGCCACGCAATAATTTCTTCTTCATTTCTCTAAAGGGATTGCCTTGCTGTATTAATTCTTATCGGAGCTGTGATTGGCTCAGTGAGTCTGGTGCAATAGGTGGATTGTGCAATAGATTTATTATCTCATTATTGCACACTGCTGCAATGGGCAAGAACTTCCTGCACAAACTATTTAGGATAAGCATTCTACTGAAGGGCCTGGATGGCCTGCTTGAACTTGCTGGAGCAGCAATTCTTTTCACTATGAGTTCGCAGTGGATCAGCCAGCTTGTCCAAGCCTTGTTCAGGCACGAGCTTGGCCAGGACCCTGCAGACCTTGTGGCAGGTCTATTAATTCATGCTTCTGCAAACATTTCTGTCAGCACCCAGCTATTTGTTGCAGTCTATCTTTTTGTTCATGGAGCTGTGAAGGTTGGGCTTGTGGCAGGCCTTTGGCTAAACAAATTATGGGCGTACCCTGTAGCAGGGGTTATCCTGTCAATCTTCATAATTTACCAGTCCATAAGATTTTTCAGCAATCATTCTATAGTCCTTCTTGGCTTGACGCTGTTTGATATCCTAATTGTGGTGTTGTTGAGGTTTGAGTACAAGAGATTACAAGGAGTAGCTTAACATATCAATAAGGAAACCGGCCAGGGGTTGGCGTTATATATTTCATTGTGCTTGGATCCTGCATGCAGAGGTTTATGAAATCTTGTCCTTTCTTCGGTGGCTCCGATGGTATGCTCACAACCGGACCACAAATTTCTCCCCTATTTATTTCATTAATTGCTTCTACTACTTTCTGATATAAATCGTTATCAGGCCCAAGTCCAGTACGTTCTGTCACCAACTGCTCTGCTGTCTTGCATGCAGGGTTCGACCGGGTTTGTAAAGGGACTGCTGCCATATTTCCTATGTTGTCTTTCAGAAACAGGTAGTTTTGACCTTTTACTGTCCTTACCTCATATTTTGGCTGGAAAGCTTGCACAAGGGATTGAAGCTGCAGCTGGCCTTGAGGAGTGGACACACGGTAAAAACCCGCAAGCGCCAGGACTGCTATACCCCACCAAATAAAATCCCCAGATTTCATAATAATGCATTATTGGAGTTAATATATAAACTTTTCTATTTATTGTCACTATATAGTTGTAATAAATATTAATTAGGCCTTTCGATTGTGAACTCTCTTGGATTTCCCTCATAGTCATAGCACGACAACATATTTTCGTTGTATGGATATCCAATAATGAAATGCACTACTCCTGTCTTTGCAAAGAACCTGTAGTCTGCAAGGCTTGGCCTTGTGCTGCTTGAAGGGTGGCTGTGCACGCTTCCGACAACACCTGAAATCATCGGAAGGTTCATGTGCATAACTGCTGTGTTCTTTGCTGACTTGAAGTGCTGGTACACAAGTCCATGCACTTCCAAAGTGTCCTTTTTTATGCTTCCTTCCAGAAGCGCAGAAAATTCCCTTGGAGAGTTGGCTCTTGCGAATTCTATTATGTCGCTAATAACCTCTTCCTTAATGATTATTTTCGAGTACTTTTGTCCGGTTATACCCAGGAAATCAGTCACTCGCTGCCTTATATTCATTTGAGGAAGTTCTGCAGTTGCTGTGAGGCGTACAGCATCAAAGGAAATGCTGCTGCACCCACTGGCGCCCAGACTGCAGCACCCTTAATAGCAGATAATTTTGCTCCTGCTTCAGTGGACAATCCTTTGACAGCACCTCTGACACCTCCGACCATAGCCCCACCTACCGCTCCTGTGCCTAAGGCTCCTGCGTATATCCTTATGTTTGCAGCGAGACTTGGACCAAGATTGTCATAGATGGCTTTCGCTGCCACAATCGTCAAAGCGTTCCCAATATTCGAAATTCGGCCAAGTTCAGAGATAAATTTTGTTCCCTGCCTACCTGAGTTCCATAAGCAACTTCCAAGGTATGCTGCTCCAGCCAGTAGCGCATAAGGTCCTGTTGAATTAGCACAGTACG
The DNA here is from genome assembly GCA_043815525.1 of Candidatus Woesearchaeota archaeon. Lineage (GTDB taxonomy): Archaea > Nanobdellota > Nanobdellia > Woesearchaeales > JAZDKJ01 > JAZDKJ01. Next base: position 2,506 of record JBDRIZ010000206.1, on the reverse strand, counting down.
TTGCATAGAAATTAATTGTCTTTATTGCCTCATTGACAAATGCATCAATACTCATATTCCCACCCAGATATGTAATTGTTGCCACATATATTAAGCTTTTTAGCAAAATATTATATATTGATTTCTACCAACATTGCATTATGCCACGGTCGCATACTCACAGAACATGTTCTGTGGTCGCGACCTTGGAATTGGTATTGTTCGTTTGTTCCGAATGAAAACGAATTAGTGCAATATGCCGCGGTCGCATACTCAAAAATCAACGGTTTTTTGGTCGCGACCTGAAAGCTGGTTTTGTTTCGTTTACCCACTTTTAAAACGAATTGGCGCAATAAGCCGCGGTCGCATAACCTGGTATTGCGGCAGTCTCGAATAACGGCATAAATCCGTTAACACTTTGCGGGACACAAGGTCCCGCGAGAGAACTGCTGTCCGCAAGGGCATCCCGGTTCAAACAACGGCATGGCTCCGTTGACACGCCCGCACCCATAAAGGGTGCAGTTTCGCTTCGCGAAACAAAGGAGTCAACCGTCTGAAAGTCCGGGCCGCGGCGTTTTTTCTTTTGCGAAAGCAAAAGCCGACCGGAAGGCGGATAAACGTGTCAACGGAGTTAACCGTTGGTCTGGGCCGCGGCGTATTCCTATATCCTTCATTCGGGCCTATTACCAAAATGTTATTATTTTTTATTTTATCCCTGCTAAAATTACAAAGATTTAAATATTAGTGTATCCACTCCAGTATTATGTATATCCATAGAGACCTGGAAAAGCAGATCACTCAATACCTAAAGTCAAGGGAAATCCTTGCCATAGTCGGGCCCAGGCAGTGCGGTAAGACCACACTGATTGAACATATTTTGGCACCATTAGACAAGGTGAACACGGTAAGCTTTGATGACGTAAAGACCCTGCGATTGTTTGAAGAGGATGTTGACTCCTTCATTGAATTGCATGTCAGAGGGCATAATTTCCTGTTTATCGATGAGATTCAGTACTCAAAGGACAGTGGAAAAAAACTGAAATACATCTACGATAAGGAAAAGACAAAGTTAGTCATCTCTGGTTCATCAGCGGCCGAGATGTCCATAAACAGCCTCAAATACCTTGTTGGAAGAATCTTCATTTTTAGTCTATATCCTTTCTCATTTGGTGAATTCATGCTTGCAAAGGATGAGCGGCTCGCAAAAATCCATGCAAAGGGTGTTTACGGACAAGAGATATCATCAACACTTAGCAAATACTTACAGGAGTTTTTGGTTTACGGTGGTTATCCAAGGGTAGTTCTTGCGAAAAACAATGATGAGCGTAAACTTATCCTTCAAAGTATCTACAACACTTTCCTTCTTAAGGAAATAAAGGAGATACTCTCTTTGTCTGAGAACTATCGACTTACTAACTTGATGAAAAGCCTGTCCCTTCAGCTCGGAGGCCTAATGAATTACAATGAGCTCTCAAGCCTCACTGGTTTCTCATTTCTTGAATTAAAGAAACATATCCATATTCTTGAAGAGACCTTTGTGTGTAACAGGGTGAAGCCTTTTTTTTCCAACAAAAGGATTGAGCTAGTTAAAATCCCAAAAGTGTATTTTATAGACACAGGATTCCGCAATATATGCATAGATAATTTTTCAGTAGAGAGGAGTGATGCTGGTGCAGTGTATGAGAACTTCGTTTTTTCAGAACTGATTAAGAAAGGCTATCAGCCTCAGTTCTGGAGATCGAAATCTGGTGCCGAGGTGGATTTTGTTGTAAAGGATATCCCTATCGAAGTGAAATCTGCATTAGTGGGTGAACATTTGACCAAATCGTTTCACAGTTTTATTGACAAGTACAAACCAAAGAGAGGATATATCCTGTCAAAGTCCTTCCATGGAAAGAAAAAAGTAAACTCCACGCTTGTGGACTTTGCAGAATTGGTTAGATTTCCCAGCGAGTTTAAGGTCTGATTCTCAATCCAAGTGGGGGTTTACCCACAAGATTATCGATGAATATTGGAAGGAAAAATTGAGAAAAAGCGGATTTTTCGCCTTTATGTCCAGGGCAGCGGCGTCCTGCTTTTGGCCAGGATATCCTGTTATCAGCACTGCAGAAAAGATTTGGCAAAGCCCAGAAGTATCTGAATCCCTTGCTATATCTTTCCTTTCTGCACAAGCATTATGATTTCTTTTGCAGCCCTGTTGATGTCTGGCCTGCCGCCCTTAAGGAGCAAGTGCTTTTTTCTCGCAATCGCCTCAAGTGTATCATAAATGTCCTCATTTTTTTCAACACAAAAAAACTTCTCAACCTTGCCGTCCATCCCGGCAATTATGCGAAGGGCTGCACCCTCATGGTCTTTTATCCTGTGCACGTCGATAGCGCCAAACATTTGCAGGGAATCCGGATCATATCCCTCCTCTATAACTCCTGGAGTGTCTATCAGCATCAGCTTGTCGCTGACTGCAATCTTCTGCACTCCCTTTGTGTAACCAGAAACACTGCTGGTTGGAGCGCTGTGCCTGCCCTTAAGC
>JBDRIZ010000205.1:0-3098 GCA_043815525.1 Candidatus Woesearchaeota archaeon | reverse complement strand
GGAGCAAAAAAAGAAGAGACTGTGATGGTGGAGTTCTTCCAGGCAAACACCCACAAGGCAGTCCATGTTGGGCATGCAAGAAACATGTGCATAGGCATAGCAATCTCAAACCTGCTGGAGTTTACAGGATACAAAGTGGTGAGGGCAAACTACCAGGGAGACATTGGGCCTCATGTTGTAAAATGCCTGTGGGGGCTGCAACACTCTGACGAAAAACCACCTGCAAAAAACAGGCTGAGATGGCTTGGAGAGATATACTCAAAGGCAAACAAGGAAATCGAGGGAAAAGAGGAGCTGGAGCAGGAAATAAGAGACATGACAAAAAAATTGTATGAAGGAGACAAGAAGCTCACAACCCTTTGGAGCAAGACAAGAAAGTGGTGTCTTGAGGATTTTGAAAAAATATACAAGGAATTCAACGTGAAATTTGACAACCTGTTCTTTGAGAGCGAGGTTGAGCCTAAAGGAAAAGAGATAGTGCAGAAACTAAAAAGCCAGGGCCTGGCAACAGAAAGCCAGGGAGCATTGGTAATTGACCTAGAAAAGTACAACCTGGGGATATACCTTCTCTTAAGAAACGACGGAGTTGCGCTTTACAGCACAAAAGACCTTGCCCTGGCAAAAGAGAAATTTGATGCTTACCAAATCGACAGGAGCCTGTACGTTGTAGGAAGCGAGCAGGAACTGTACTTCAAGCAGCTGTTCAAGACTCTTGAACTGATGGGTTTCGAACAGGCAAAAAAATGCAGGCACATAAGCTACGGCCTGGTGATGCTTCCTGAAGGAAAGATGAGCTCAAGAGAAGGAAACGTCGTGCTCTATGATGAGCTAAGAGACAAGCTATACGAAGCAGCAGAAAAGGGCATAACCGAACGGCACAAGGACTGGAAGAGAAAACAGGTACATCAAACAAAGCAAATTCTTGCATTCAGCGGGCTCAAGTTCTCGATGGTGCAAAAAGAGCCGAACAAGTCAATAGTTTTTGACTGGGAGAAGGCTTTGGAATTTGAGGGAGAGACAGGTCCTTATGTGCAATACGTCCATGCCAGGATATGCTCAATATTCAAGAAGCACGATGGAGAGCTGCCAGAACAAGCAGACTACAACTTACTAACACACGAGATGGAAGAAAAAATTTTGGCATTGCTTTTCAGATTCAAGGAAGCAGTGGAAGACGCAGCAGAGCACTACAGGCCGCATGTGATGGCAAGATACCTTTTGGACTTAAGCCAGGCATTCAACGAGTTCTACCATGAATTGCCTGTGCTGCAGGCAGAACAAAACCTGATGAACGCAAGACTTATTCTTGCGGCATCTGTCGCACAGGTGATAAAGAACGGGCTTAATCTCCTTGGAATAGAAGCGCCAGAGGCTATGTAGAGGAGGACTTTTTGACACTTTCCACATATTCCAGTGCAAGACCCACAACATTGGAAGTCGTAAAATGTTGCATCCTGTAATTATCGAGAAACTTGCGAAAGGCTGGAGGTATTACATTGCCTTGACTGTCATATAGTTTGTTAAAGCCTACAGAAAATTTTGGCGGCAATTCTATCTGACTACTCAATTCCAAAAATCTCCTGTAAGGAACAAAAGGGAGCCTGGGACCAGCAAAGCCTAATGAAATCAGAATTGGTGCCTTATCCTGGGAATAACCTATGGCTTGGAAAAACAGATACGGGCTGTAGTCCTTTGGCACATACTGCTCGCCAAACACCTCACTCATCAGATCATATGCTTCAATGCCTTTCCTGCGTGGGCATCGAATAACAACACTTTCGAGGCCAGCACTTTTTGCGACAGAAAGCGCAACATCGCAAGCTTTCATAACCCTTGGATAAGTCTTTTCAGAGTATTCCTTTGCTCTGTTAATCCAACCCTGGTGCTTAATAATTGCCTTGGCAGTCTTTGGGATGATACCCATTAACAGGATGAATTCAAAGGGGTATTTAAAGATTGGCGTTGCATTTACTTAATAATGACAACAAAAAGTATTTTGATAAGGTTGTTTTTGATTGCTGAATGCTTCTCATAATAAACAAGCAAAGCAGCTCAGCACTGAAAATCCACAGCATGCTTGACAACCAGAAACTCACAGAGAAGATGATGTTACCAGCCTGGAAGCAGGCGTACATCCAGTCAACAGAGGAGATCATCAAGCACGCGTCAGAACAGTTCATAACACTGGGTGTGAGCGCAATAGAGATAACCAAGACAATGAAAAGCCAGGAGCTGGGTATGCTTGCATTTGATGCACGACTTGACAGTTGCGAAGCAATCATAAAAGAATCACTTATGATTCCACAAAAGATTATAGCTGCAGGGGTAAGGTCAATAGCAAAATCACAAAAAGATCTTGGCAATTCAATAAGGGTATTCACGATGCGACACATAGTCCAGGAAGGAATACACGAGGCATGCGACTCAATCATGGCATCTAGCAGAGCATACCAAAGGCTGTTAGTGGTAGTAGACCTTGCGGTGCTTGAGCCATCACTTTACCTTGATATAGGGCAACCAGAGCCTGCAGGACTCACTCCAAGGGAGCTCATCTACCTGCTGCAGAGGATAAGGATTCTGAAAAACATTGCAGGCTTTACTATTACCGGATTCAAGGAAAAAATTGGCGACCAAACAGCTCTGCTTTGCGCAAAAATTGCTATGGAATGTTACTAGTATATTCTTTAGTATACTAAATTACAGATAAATAAATCAATTTTGGCTAGAGTATAATAAAATACAAAAAATTTAAATATCCACTCTGAGTCTACATTCCTGGGGGTATTGGCGATGCTATTGGGGGGTGCACAAATGACAAAGGACAACTCTATCTTCGTAGGAGCAAAACCCTTCATGAACTATGTGACAGGAGTTGTCATGCAGTTCACAACAAAAGGGGCTGACGAAGTCATAATCAAGGCAAGGGGAAAATTCATCAGCAGAGCAGTGGATGTAGCTGAGGTCGCAACCAAGAGATTCCTTAGTGGCCAGATACGCGTCACTGACATCAGAATTGACTCTGAAGGCTTCCAGAACAAGGAAGGAAAAGAGGTTAGGGTCTCGATCATAGAGATAACGCTTGTAAAGATTTAGGATTT
>JBDRIZ010000204.1:0-3280 GCA_043815525.1 Candidatus Woesearchaeota archaeon | reverse complement strand
ACGGAAGATGAGCATATTCAAGGCTTATGACATCAGGGGAGTATTCGGCAAGGACCTTACTGACGAGACTGCTTACAGGATAGGCCTTGCCTACTGCATGCTCAGAAGGCCTGAGTTCAGGGAAAAGATACCTGAGATTGTTGTTGGCTGCGACATGAGGCTATCAAGCCCAAATCTGAAGAAAAACCTTATCAGGGGCTTGAATGACGGTGGCTTCAATGTCATTGATATCGGACTTGCCTCCACCCCAACCTTCTATTTTGCAGTTGCCCAGTACAGGTATGACGGTGGCATTTTAGTATCTGCAAGCCACAACCCAAAGGAGTATAACGGCTTTAAGCTGGTCAGGGAAAGGGCAAAGCCTATCAGCTATGATACAGGTATACGCGAGATTGAGCGATTGGTTGCGTCATCGCTTGAACCATCGCAGAAAGGCATTGTTATGTTCAGGAAAGGAGTGTTGTCTGACCAGATAAGGCATGACATGAAATATGCCGAGCCTTCAAAGATCAAGAGGTTAAAGATAGTGATAGATACTGCAAATGCTATGGGCTCAACATATTTTGATGAGCTGTTTAGTGCAGTCAAGCTGGATGTTGTCAGGATGAACTGGGAACTGGACGGCACGTTTCCTGTCCATGAGGCTGACCCGTTCAAGCACGAGAACGTTGTTGGCCTTTGCGAAAGAGTTGTTAGAGAGAAGGCTGATCTTGGCATTGCGACTGACGGAGATGGTGACAGAATATTCTTTTTTGATGAAAGAGGCGAGCCTGTCGAGCCTGGCATTATGCGGGCAATCCTGTCAAGGATTTTTCTTCGGGACAGACCAGGAGCAAAAATTGCTTATGACATACGGCCAGGAAAGATTACTGAGGACACCATAATAGAGGACGGTGGAGTGCCTGTTGTGACAAGAGTTGGGCATTCCTTGATAAAGGAACATGCATTAAGGGAAGGCGCATATTTTGCCGGTGAATCATCAGGGCATTTCTTCCTTAACATGCAGGATGGATGTTATGAAGTTCCAGTCATAGTCACTCTCAGGATCTTGCAGGAGCTATCAGAGTCAGGAAAAGCATTTTCAGATTATGTAAAGCCTTACCAGAAGTACTTCCACTCAGGAGAGATAAATTTCACTGTTGAAGACCCAATAAAGAAAATCGAAGAAATTAAGCAGAAATTTTCAGATGCAAGAATTGTTGAACTTGACGGAGTCAGCATTGAATATCCTGATTTCTGGTTTAATGTGAGGCCATCAAATACTGAAGCGTTGGTTCGCTTGAATCTTGAAGCAAGAAGCAGGGATATTTTGGAGAACAAAAAGAGTGAATTGATAAGGCTTCTTTCAGGCTGATCTATCTTCTGCTCCTTTTCTCTTCCTGCCTGCGAAAGGGTAGTGCTGTCAGCATCGCTCCTGCTCCTGCCACTATGATTACCAGGTGGATAAGCCAGCCGATGAAAGGTATGGATACAATCACATATATCAGGAGCAGAACCAATACAAGCACTGCAATTCTTGTGCCCAAGCCTTTGTATTTCGATGTAATCCAGTAGCAAGAGGCAAGCTTGCTTAAGTATATCAGCACTATGTAAGAAAGAAGGGCGATTACTGCAAGAGGTATACCAATTACTGTCACAAGAAGCACCAGCATGGCAATCGGTGCCGCGAATACAATTAGCGCTCCCCATCCAAGGCTTCTCCAGAAGTTCTTGCCAAAATTCCCTCCAGTCCTATTAACATATCCAGGCAAAAGCGAGAGGATTATTATTCCTATCAATAGAAGCGCCAGGTATGCGAAGCCTTTGGCCAGGATATAAGCCCTAAATATCTGCTGCGTTGGCTTGACCGGAGGCACTTTCCTGTACACCCCTCCTCCTATGTCCGCAGGCGACAAGTCGACGTCTGCGCTGCTTGTGTATGTAAGGTTGCCTCGTATGGCTGCTCCATCCAGAAACCTTATGTTTCCTGCTTCCAGGAAGACATTTTTTCCTGCTGCTCCGCCAAACACTACGTTGCCTCCCTTGATCTCCACGTTTCTTGCTGCGCTGCCAAGGAACTCAACCTGTCCGCCAATTATCGATACGTCCTTTCCGATTATTGCAGAGTCCTTTACAAGGACGCTTCCTCCAGCAACAATCAGGTCTCCCTTGATCTTTGCTGATATTACGACATTTCCTCCAACAACTCTTACGTCCCCTCCGACTTCTTCTCCGATGTTGATGTCTCCAGCTGCGCAGATTATGTCGTCTTCCACGAAATTATCAACATACACCCTTCCTCCTGCGCATAAGAGGTCTCCCTGGATTTTTGCAGAGACGCTTATCTGGCTTCCTGCTGCAGCCAGGTTGTCTTCCACAGGCTTGTTTATTACAACCCTGTCACCCGAGATGCTCTTTGCTCCAAGGCAAAGTGAAGCGCACAAAAGCGTTATGATGATTGGCAAGAGAATTCTTCTCATTGTAAGTCCTCCGTCTGTTAGTGAACATGCCTGGATACTATAAAAGAATTTCGTGCTGCGAAAATAATAAGTATGATATGACTATTCAAGAATCAGCATTCACATTATGTACTTGTCATGGCTTACTGTATTTCTTTTATCGTAATATTCATGGATCATTGATTCCATGGGTTTTAATGATTCCCCAGCTATTGGCTTAACTTGTAATCTCAAGTCCCCATTTACCATATCCATTTGTTCAAGTCTAAGACCTTGATAGATTTGCGCAGTCTCAAGTATTTCATCACAATTTATCTGGCTGTCCAAGAATAAAACAACTTGTCTTGGCTTGTAAGTTTGTGACCAGCTTGATGCAAGATTATCAAGAAATTCCCTGGCATCATCCCCAAAATATACTCTTTTTTTTTCGCTGACCGCTGCGCTCAATATACCTGCAATCTTGAGTTCAGGAAAAGCCAGCTTGTATACCCCACTTTCATACTTTGCATCTGCTAGCAGCTGTTTTCCAAGATGTTTTTTTAGTTCTTCCAAAACATTTACCATACTAGCCACGTATTACATTAGAAATATAAAAAGCTATGCACATCGCTTGCACACCACACAATTAAATTTATAAACAAACAGCTTTTTGCCTAGACTTGATGGCAAGAAAGAAGGCAGACTCTGTAGAAAAGTCAAATCAGGCCCAGCAAGGCGTGCAGCCAGAGGTCAATATCGGCCTTGTCGGCCATGTTGACCACGGCAAGACAACTCTCACTGAAAAGCTTTCAGGCAAGTGGACAGACACCCACTCTGAGGAGATAAAGAGGGGCATCACCATC
>JBDRIZ010000203.1:0-3908 GCA_043815525.1 Candidatus Woesearchaeota archaeon | reverse complement strand
GTTTTGTTGACGATAAAATATGGATTTCTCGTCTATAAATGAGGTGCACTTATATATAAAACCTTCTGTCTGCACGAGAAATCAAGGTTATAAATTAAGAGACAGATCAAGAGAAATCACTCAGATTTTATATTGTGCCGGAAAAACGATGAGGATTCCTGTAATTTTCGGCAAGAAAGGTTTATATATCCTCACGTACATTTTTAGGTACAGATGAAACACTTCCATTACGATAAGGAAAACGATATCTTGTCTGTTCACAAGGGCTTTTCTATGGATGAATCATTCAAGTGCAATATTGATACTGGCAATCTTGTATTGGATATGTCCACAAAGGACAGGCTTAAAGGATTGGAAATTATGAATGCAACAGAATTCTTAAAAGAGTTCACCTCTGAAGCTTTAGAGGATATCACTGATGCAGATTTTACAAGTGTTGAGACTCCATCCGGGATTAATATCAACCTTGTTTTGAAGAAAAAAAGCCTTGAGTTTCCTGCAAAGATTGCAGTGCCTTTGGGCGTTTAGAGATTCCCATGTTGCTTAAAAGATTAATAATTATTGTTAGATTTGCGTTTTCCCAGTTTTTTCCTTTCGCTTAGACATAAGTATCGCTTCCAGCTTTTGCAGGTTGTCTCTTTTCTTGCTGCATCTTTAATCCTGTCAGCTCGTCACGTATACTATTCATCTCCGTGCCCTTAATTTTTTGAATAACCTCCCTGCATTTTGCCAAAAATCTTGGGGCTTTGGAAGTCATGTCGCGATACAGCTTCTCATCTGCTGGCCTGTCGCTGTAGTATTGCGCATCCACCCTTGCTTCCATTGATTCCTTGAGCAAAGTCTGCTCCTCTTCAGTAAAATGCCCTGAGAGGTACTTTTTCATGAACTCAATCGTGCAAGAGTGATTTTCGCACTTGATGCCAATCCTTGCCATGATTGCATAAAGCGCAAAATACATTGCATAGTAGCTCGATGATATTTCCCATTCCCTGTTGTCTTTTAGTGACGCTGCTGCCCTTAAGCTGTTCTCAGACTTCTTTAGGTAAGCTGCGCACAGGTTTTCATTTGGCTCTACGAGCTCAATTCCACTTTTTATGCTAAGACGCCACTTGATTTTTTCCATTGCAGCACCTTTTCTATGAACTCCTGGGTTCCTGATATCAGGATATGGTCCTTGATTACTTCCACCAATAAGGTGTCTGGTTTTTTTGGGATTTCTGGATAAGCCTTTATGCTAATGTCTAGCCTGTAGGTCTCAGACATTCTTCTGATAGCTTGCCTATTGCATTTTCCAATTATTAGTAGGTCAAGGTCTGAGTCCTCTTTTTCAGTGCCTTTTGCATAGCTGCCAAACACTGCAACTATGCCTTGACAATGTGCTTTGGCTTTTGTCAGCACTTCCTTTATGAATGGCTTTTGCCTTAGAAACTTCACGGTCTTGAGATTCTCTAGTAGCGACAGGAGATGGACTATTGTAAGATTGTCTTCGATATTTAGTGAGTACAGCAGGTTCTTTCCTTCGGTTGTGCTTTTCAGGGTTCCTTGTGCCTCCAGCTTTTTTAAGTAGTTTGAGACAGTTTTTTGGTTTAGTTTTTTTTCACGGGCAATCTGGCTGCCTGTGACAGCTTTTGTGTAGTTCCTGAGGAATGCCTCCATGATTGCCAGCTTCTGCATATTTAGTAACATTTTACTTAAGTAAGTAAATATGTACTTATATATCTTTTGGTTTGTGTCCATATGGATTCTCGTTGTCCGATTTTTCCGGACAACTCAAAGCTTCTCGTTAGATTTAGTAATGAGTTGAGGTTCCTACCAATCAAAGAAAATCGACCGCAAATAGACTGGTGGTATGCTCGCTTCGATTTTCTTGTTCTCATTTTCCACTTGAGCGTAAATCGAACCACCAGTGAAACACACTGGTGGAAAATGAGATTTTATCCATATTTTTTATGTCCATGTGCTTATTAATCTGGCTCTTGGATGTCCAGTGCTCTTGAAGAATTTTCGGTTTTAGTATTAGACTTTTGGAAATTAATTCTTCCTGAACTCCCACACTAATGCTATCGCTGTCATTGCTGCGGTTATTTTTTATCAGCACGCTCTACTAGCATTTTCTCCATTTCCCTGGTGAACTCCTTTCCCCTCTTAAGCGAGGTCTCTGCTCTTGCACGCTTGTCCACGTCTAATGTTTTGTATTGGATAAGGCTTCGCTTTTTCCTCTCAAAGTCAAACGATTCTATCAATAAGTCTGCCTTCAATCCTGCCAATCTTAGCGCTTCTTCCCTAGTCTCTTCGTATTCCTCGATTAATGAGTCTTTGAGCTTTTGTCTTACAAATGATATCAATGCGTCTGCAGTCACTTTATGGCAGATCTTGTCCCCAACCTTGTATCCAATGCTCAAAAGCGCTGCATTAGCATAGTAGAACATCGCATAATAGGAGCATACTATGACCCACAAATCAGATATGCTTTGGATTTCTTCTGCCACTTTTAGGCTTTCCTTTCCATTAGTCAAAAGGATATTTATCACGTCATTGTTTTTTTCTGCTTTTCTTAAGAGCCCTTCCTGCAGATAGGATTTTACATTCACTTCTGCTTCTTTTATCCTTTCCTTATCGAGCATTTTTCAGCAGCCTGTAATATTCTTCTATTCCTGCAAGGAGTACGTTGCATTTCATTGCCTCACTTACTACTGTGAACTCCCTGCTTTTTGCCATTTGGATGAATTCCTGGTATGTGACATGGGTGAGATGCATCTTTTCAGGCAAAAGTGAAAGTGCCAGCCTTATTTCCTTTTCCATCCCACCAATAGTGAGAATGTCAATGTCTGAGTCCTTGTCCGCAGTGCCCTTCGCATACGACCCAAATAGCAGCGCAATAAATCCAAACTTCAGCTCTTGGAGCCTATTGCATAGGATAAGCATATTCTTGTTCTTTAGGAAATCCTGCCTTCTTTGATATTCCGCTTCGAAGATTTTGTGGTTGAAGGCGTTGGCCAGCTCGCAGATTCTTGAATTGCCTATCTTTGTAGTCTTAATCAGCCCTTCCTTTTCAAGCTTGGTCACTTTCTCGTGTGCTATTCTGTAGTTGATCTTTGCTGACTTTGAAAGCTGCCTGATAGTGAATTTATTTTCCCTGTTTTGGAGCATTAGCTTAAGTATCTTTATTTCGCTTTTCATTTTTATTACTTAATGTAATAATATTATTACTTAATGTAATATATATACCTTTCGGTTGGTTTCTTGGGAAGGATACTTATTAACCTGGCTCTTGGATGTCCAGTGCTCTTGCAGAATTTTCGATTTATCTGAAGAATTTCCGGTTAGTCCTTCCTGAACCAGTTTATTTCGACTCCTTCGAAAAATATGTGGATTTGATTGCCATAGAATTATTAACCCTATCCAACCAAGAGTTGCTGCGATAGTTTTATAAGTAAGTAAGTATTACAATCTTACTGGTGATGTATGATGAGCGAGGTTGAGATAACAAGCGCTTCAGTCAAGGGGCAGGTTGTAATACCGCAAAAGATTAGGGAAGAATTGGGCATAGTGTCAGGAACTAAGTTTGCTGTTTATGGGAAAAATGACACTGTCGTGCTCAAGAAGCTAAGGACTCCGAGTGCAGAGGAGTTCGAGAAGCTTGTAAACTTTGGCGTGAAGTTTGCAAAAGAGAAAGGCATCAAAAACGAAAAGGATGTCGAACGGTTGACTAAGTGATGAGAGTTGTCCTGGATACAAACATCTTGATTTCAGGCTTATTGTGGAGGGGGTACCCTTATAACGCAGTGATTGAAGGCATTAAAGGCAGCTATCAACTCCTATTGTCATTAGAGATATTGGATGAGTTGAGAGACAAGCTTCTTTACAAATTGGGTTTTCCTGCTGCGCAAACCGACGAATATATCACG
>JBDRIZ010000202.1:0-8987 GCA_043815525.1 Candidatus Woesearchaeota archaeon | reverse complement strand
ACCCTTCCATCCTCATCTGAATTGGCTTCGCCATTGTAGTTACAATGTAACTACATCTACTAGATAAAGATTTGTATTCTACAGAACATACGATTTTTATCCAAGAGAACTAATCACTTATCGACAGAGCTTTCCACATACAGGTATTCTAAAGCTTTATATACCAGGGGTTTATCGTTGCCCGAAGGCACATAATGGAACTTTCTGGTTCTGGTATGTGTCGAATAGTTAAGAAACAATAAAGGTGAATATTATGGCTTTTGGCCAAAGAACAGGGCCTGCTGAGAAGCATAAGGTTACTTGCGCTGAGTGCGGCGCAGAGGCTGAAGTTCCCTTCAAGCCTGACGGAAAGAGACCTGTCTATTGCGGCGCGTGCTACAAAAAGAACAGGCGCTAATTTCTATGAGAGTGGCAGCTTATTTTTTTTGATTTTTTTCATAATATTTTTAAGTTGGCGCTGTATCTTCCCAGTTTATGAAGAAATTGTTTGTGCATGCCAGGTCTGGTGCGTCTGTCTGCTTGACAGGGAAGCAGAAGAGGTGCCTTCCTCGTCCTGTCACCATTGTCTCAACAATCCAGCACAGCCATCTGCTGCAGCCTCTGGCAAAACAGCTGACCAATGCCTCGATAGGCGGAGTGATACTTGGTTGTGATTACCGGAATGCTCTACGCAAGACCGGATGCTATCTTTTCGTCGGAACTGGCTTGTTCCATCCCTTGATGCTTGGCTTGAAGTCAGGAAAGCCTGTTTACACCTTGAATCCTAATGACTGGATGATTTCAAGGGTTGATGATTGCCAGTTGGAAAGCCTCCAAAGGAAGAGGAAGGCATCCCTTGTTAGGTTCCTGCACAGCAGAGTCATTGGAATCCTTGTCAGCACAAAGCCCGGCCAGGAGAAGCTTCGCAAGGCGCTGTCACTTCAGCAAAGGCTGAAGAAGAAAAGCTATATTCTTCTCTCAGATAGTGTCGACGTTAATGCTTTGGAGAATTTTCCTTTTGTTGACTGTTTTGTGAACACTGCCTGTCCTCGCCTTGTGGAGGACTCCCCTCTTCCGATGGTGAATTCCGAGGATATTTAGCCGCTGCTTTGCGTATCCTTTTTGACGCCTTTTCTGCGCATTTGTTTATGTGCTTTTTTTCCCAGCCAAGTTCCTCCAAAATTTTTACAGCCTTCTTTTTATTCCTCAGTTTATGGTAGATGTACTCTTCAAGCCTGGCGAATCTTTTGCCAGTAACATAGTGGTTGTATGTGAAAACTGCCAAGGAGAGTGTTGCAGCTATCAGCGCTATCAATGCAAATCCCTCCTGTTCTGGCTCTGCTGCAACTTTTTTTGGCTGTTCTATTGCTGCAGCATTAATTGTACTGGACAGGTTTATGTTGGTATTCTCTAAGGCTTTTCTTTCCGCAGTAATCTTGAAGAGCGAGAGTCCAGGGCTTTTGGATGCATATTCTGTGTAGAGCCCAGTATCATTCACAAGTCTGGTCTCGAGCTTGTGCCAGGCCTCTTCTAACCTGTGGAGCATGACAGTGTCCTTGTCCCTGCTTTCGAGCCATGTGCTGTTCACCCTGAAGAATATCTCAACATTATTTATGTCTGATTCGTTTAGGCTATCATGCGTTATCTCAAAGTATGCGTATGAGTCGTCTCCTTGCACGTCAGCCTTGCGCACTGTTATTGTCACATTATTTCGTGTGGCATTGATTACTATCCTTGTTGCTGCAGCTGTTTTTTGACTTACCAAGAAAATTGTCTTGACCTCCTGCTTCTCCTCTCTTATTGATTGCTTCTGTTGTGCTATTATGGCTGCTCCACCCCCGCCGCCGCTTCCCCCACCACCGCAGTTGAAGCTGCCACCTGTGCAGGCGCAATTGCTGTCGTACTTTGAGTTGGTGTAGCATTTCCGAGTGCATCCGGCTCCAGGGTATACAAGCGTGTCGTTGTCGTTGCAGTCATCCCCAAGCTGGCTTATTGCAGGATGGCCATCCAAGTCAAGGTCTTTTGTGAACGAAAGGTTGAGGCGGTTTTCAACAACAGATTCTCCATCTGTGGAGTTGAAAAGTGCGTGACCCAAGCCAGTCCAGTTTTCTAGCGGCAGGATATTTGCAATTGGTCCTTGCAGCATAACACTGATGTTTTCGCTGGCGCTCGCGCCAAAGCTGAGGTTATCCATGTCAGGGTCACTGAAATATTTGCTCAGGTTGATTGTGATGTTCGTGTTTATGTAAGCCCTCATTTGTCCTATTGGGTTTGGGACAGGCTGCCTGTTTGTGTTGTTTATTGTCAATAACCATGTAACATTTGCTGTTAGGCTGCCGTCGCACACTAATGCGGTAATCTCGTAGTAGCCTGCTGTGCTGTAGTTGCCCTTGATTGTATAGTTGTTGCTTCCGCTGCTCTTGTTTTGTCCGTTTACAATCCAGGTCATGGTCAAGAGACCTTCATCGCTTGCGTTTATTCGGAAGCTTATGTTGTTTGGTTCTATTATGGAAATCGCTTTTTCAGGAGAAAAATATGTGATGTTTGGCTCTGAGTTTACAACACTCACCTGGGAGCTTGTGACCCTTGTGCTGTTCTCATAGCCATCAAATGCTATCGCGCTGCAATTCCAGGAGCTGTTGTAGGTAAGATTGCTTCGGTAAAGTGTCATCGTGTTGTATGATTTCCAGGCTTCGCTGTGCCAGTCGAAAAAGTAGCTTAGGCTGTCGTTATCAGGGTCGCTTGAGGTGACTTGGCATACCAGATCAGAGTTTACGCCTGGATTAATAGGCAGGATTTGCGCGCTCTCGATTGCCGGCTGCCTGTTTGTGTTGTTTACGATAAGCGTCCAGTTGTGTTCTGTTGCGAGAATGCTATCATTCAATATGACTTTTATTAAATAGCTTCCTGCACTTGCATAGCTGCCTGAAAAATTATAGTATGATATATTTGACATAGCAGTGTCGTTTCTTGTCCATAGTATTGTCACGTTCTGGTTGTTTGGTTCAATGTATGTTATGTTGAAACCCAGGCTCTCTGGCTCCCTGATGTTTGCAATAGAGATGTTTGGGTAGAAACTTGTTATGACTGGGCTTGTGTCATTCAACAGTATCTCCTGTGTTGTGCTTTGGCAGAAATTGCCTGCTGAGTCGTTGGCAAATACCTTGTACGAGTAATATCCTGAGCCAACTGCTGTGATGCTGCAGTTGTTCTCCACAGTCTGCATCGACAGGTTTTCTCCATTCCACTGCAGGTGGCAGCTGCTTAGGAATTCGTTTCCTGTGACCCTTATTGCATAGGAACTCTGTTGCACCTTGATTCTGTCAGCAATTGTTATGTTGATGGTCGGTGGTTTGTTGTCCATGGCGATTACTGCGCTGTAGGCATCAATTAGCGTGCTGCTGACATTATTGTATTGGTCTCTGATGCTTGTTCCAGAGCTGTTCAGTACTGCCAAGGTCTCTGATAATGTTAGCAGTCTTGAGTCCTGTAAGAGCGAGAACTGCTGCAGCAGTGCAACTGCTGCTGCCACATGGGGTGCTGCCATGGATGTTCCGTATTTTGCAGCAAATCCTCCTGTCAGTTTTGTGGATATTATCTTGGCATCGCTTGTTCCTCCTGGCGCAAGAAGGTCAAGGCATTCACCGCTATTCGAGTACTCAGGTACTTCAAGTGCTTTTGACACTGCTCCTGCTGCTATTACATACTGGCTGCATGCTGGGTAGGAGACTCCGTCCTTATGATAGTTGTTTCCTGAGCTTACTGTGATGATTATTCCTGCCTCTGCAGCGTTTCTGAGTGCTGATTCCATCCATGTGGGGCAGCTGTCCGAATCATAAGAACCTGAATCTCCTATGCTTATGGTGATTGCTGTTATGTTGTATTTGGCAGAGTTGGCAACGCACCAGTCCACTCCGGCAATCATGTCTGATCCTGGGCAGCTTCCGTACATGTCACATACTTTCAAAGCAACCAGCTTTGATTCAGGTGCGATTCCTGAATAGCTCTCATCCCTGCTGGCAATGATCCCTGCCACATGTGTTCCGTGGCTGTTGTCATCCATCGGGTCGCTGTCATCATTTGCGTAGTCATAGCCGTCGATTACAACGCTGCCCCATCCGCCTCCAAGGCTTGTGTGGTTGTAGTCGATGCCTGTATCGACCACGCAGGCTGTCTGTCCTCTTCCTGTCAGGCGTGTTTTGTCAAGCCTCAGCTCGTTTGTCGAGTCTGCATGGATTATTTCTCTTGAGTCGTTGAGTTCAACTGTCAGCACCCTGTCAAGGTATATTTTCTTAATGTCTGGCTCCATGGCCAGTTTTGCTAATGACTCCGAATTTACTGTTCCACAAAAAGCGTTTACAACAGAATAGCTTCGTAGCTCCTCTTGTATTCCGAGTCTTTTCAATAGTTTTTCATGCTCGTGCCTTATTCTCTCTGATCTTGCCTCCATCTGCTGCTGCCGCCTTTCAGGGCTTGCTTTTGACAGAACATTGGGTTCTGGTATCTCCTGCATCTCCACGATTACCTTGGCCACGCCCTCTTTTTCGACTTCCTTTCTGACCGCATCCTCAATATCTGCTGCGTGGACAACAGATACAAGGAGCAGTACTATTATTAGCGCTCTCACCTTCTCAGTTGTCTAACGATTTCTCTCATGAAATTCTCTATCTGCTTTGACATCACTATGCCCTGCTGCCTGCAAAGTCTGTTATACTCAAGGTATACGCTGTCGTCAATGGACAGAGAAATTATCTTTTTTTTCATATATAAATTTATATACAAAAATATAAACATATATAAATATTTTGGTTGTCAGCAATCTGTTGCAAACATAGTTTATTCTCCAAAAGATATCCAATATTCTAGGTCCAGACATACATTGGCTGCTCCTGCTTAAGGCCGTACCCTATGCCAAGTCCCATCCTATAGAATCCCTGTGAGAATACGCTTGCGAGCATATCCAGCAGAGTGACTTTTTGCTTGTATTCTGCTACATCTGCGGTGATGTTGTACATTTCTTCAACAAACCTTATTGCCTCGTCTTTTCCTCCTATTGAGTCAACCAGGCCCAATTCCTTTGCCCTGTATCCCATTATAGGCTGGCCAGTGGCAAGCCTTCTGACCACTTCTACAGATAGGCCCCTGTTCTCTGCAACTTCCTCAATAAATATCTCGTGGGCGTCGCCAAGCTGTTCTTGAATAAGATTTCTCTCTTCGTCTGTCAGCTTTTTCCAGGGGGTTCCTATGTCTTTGTACTTTCCTGCCACCAGTCTTTGGTATGTGACATTGTAGTCTGTGAGCAATCCTGAGAATTCGAGATAGCTGGCAAGCACTCCTATGCTTCCGGTATAGGAGAGCTTGTTGACAAGAACGTAGTCTGTTGAGCTTGCCACCCAGTACGCTCCTGATGCTCCAACCTCTCTGATGAAGGACACAGTGGTCTTGTTGGTTTTTCTTATTGCTGTTGCGATTTCGTCGCTTGCGACTCCGCTTCCACCTGGGCTGTTTATGTCAAATATTATTGCCTTGACTGATGGATTCTTGTCAGCTTGCTTTATGAACTCAACAATCTTTGTGCTTGATGCAACAGCATCCCCAAAAGGGCTGCTTGCTCCTGTTGAGAGTATGACTCCGTGGATTGGTATCAGCGCTATATTGCCTCCTGTTGGGATTCCCCTACCAAGGAACACTGCTATTGCTGTTGCTAGCACATAGCCGAAAAGCAGCAGGAGCGCTATCACTCCAATAATCCAAAGAATTCCTTTTTGCTTTACCATGATATCTCCTCTACAACCTTTGTCTTGCCCAGGTACTCAGTGAGCCTTTGGTTATCCTCGTTCAAGAGCATGAATACAGGGTCAATAATCCATAATAAGATGAATGGCATAAAAGGTATGATAAACAGGTTTCTGAGGATGTGGCCCCAAGCAGAGTCTTTTTGTGATACAACTTTTACCCTCATTATCCTCTTTCCTATGCTCTGGCCTGTCTTTCCCTCAATTATGTAGAAGTACAGGAATGCTATCAGGCCTGCTGACAAGAGTATTGCATACATGCCTTTTGGAGGTCCCATGGTCACTGCCTTGTATGTTTGGGCAATGCTTGTTGCAGGTACAAGGTTTCGAAGCAGTCCCTGGAATGATATTGCCACAATCAGGTCAATAATCGCAAGGTCTATGATGAATGCCAGAAGCCTTTTTGCTATAGGCGCATTAATCACCATCTTTTTTTTCATTGCTGTTTGGTCTAAGATTGCTTCTTATAAATATTTTTGCATGCCTCGACCAAAAAGCTTATAATAGGTCATCTCTTACTCTTGGGCCAATGAGTTCAAAGAAGGAGCAGGAGGAGCAGCAAAAGCAGCTTGAGGAGGACCTTCGAAGGGTTAAGCTGCCACGAGACAGGCAGGTTCTTGGCTTGCTTGAGCAGCGTGTTGGAGGCTCCAGGACTAGAGTCCGATGCCTTGATGGCAAGACAAGGATTTGCAGGATTCCTGGAAGGCTCAAGCGCAGGCTATGGGTAAGGGAAGGGGATATTGTGCTTGTCGAGCCATGGGAGCTTTCAGGAGACGGAAAGGGTGATATTATCTTCAAGTACAAGGCAGTGCAGGTGGACTTCCTAAAGAAAAGGGGGCATCTGGATAACCTGCAGGATTTCGAGGAGTTCTAAATCATTAAATAAGTTCTAACTCAATAAATAAACTCAATAAATAGATTGTGAGATTTAATCCTGCAAAGGATATTGTATTGTGTCAATTGACCCACTCAATGGTTCCACCAATATTTTACCACTCCAGAATAGAAATCCTTATATAATATTGTGGCTTCCAATGTTTTCATGTGGGGGAAGAGGTTTGTTGCAATCATCATCATTGCATTTTTTTATTTTCTTGCGCTGATTCCTGTTGTGTTTGACTTGAAGGGGATATTTGTCCCAGGGCTATTTGTGCTCCTGGCTTTGCTGTTTTTTGCCTTTATGGCAAGCATTGGGGTCTATCTTGAGAAGCGCTGGTCATGGGGGTTATACACCCTTGTGTTTGCTCTTGGGCTTGCAAACGTCATGTGGATTTACTACAGCACCACAAGGCTTTTTCTGTTTGCCATTGCAATAGTCACTGCTGTGATTGGCTTTCTTATGAGCGTCTTGAACATCAAGGCCTTTGAGGATTATGAGTACAAGAAGTACAAGGAAAAAGTTGACAAGGGCAATATTTCAGATGATGAGGTCATTGTCGAGGAAATAAAGCCGATAGCACCTCCTGAGCCTCCTGTTGAGCCTCGCCGGTATGTTGGAAGCATGAAATCAACAGAGTACCACAAGCCGCAGTGCCTTGCAGCAAAGCGCATCAACAAGAAAAATCAGGTCTGGTTCACTGGAAAATCTGATGCAGAAAAGCAGGGCTATTCAGGCCATAGCTGCGTTGATTAGTCTCTTTTCTTGGAAAATGAATTTGCCAGAATCAGTAATGCGCCTATTGTTATCGCGCTGTCTGCTATGTTGAATGACGGCCAGAAAGAGAGGTCTATGAAGTCGATTACGTATCCTAAAAATAGCCTGTCTATGAGGTTTCCTATTGCTCCTGCCATTATAAGTGACCATGCAAGCCAAGAGTGCTTCATGAAGTAGTCATGGCTGTATACCAGGAATCCAATAACCATTATGCTTGTCCAGATTAGCATCAACCTCTGGTCCTGCAGTATGCTGAATGCAGCTCCTGTGTTGTGCACGACCTGCAAGGTTAGAAATCCAGTGAGCTCAATTGGCTTGCTGATGAGTTTTTCAGTGAGAAGCTTTGTCAATTGGTCAAGAATTATAACAGACAAGACAGTCGCTGATGCTTTTACCATCTGTACTTTTGCTGCTTCTCCTGCTCTCCCTTGGCAATGCTCTCTATGTTGATGATCCTCTGGTTCATGCTTTCTATGCTTGCCCGTAAAGCATCAATCTTTGCCGAGAGTATCTCGACATCCTTTTGGAGCGTGCTCTGCTCTTGCTGCGGCGATATCTCCCTGAACTGCTGGAGGCTCTGAGGTATCGGGCTTTCCTGCTGCTTGAAGGGATCATTGTTCATCCCGAACGCGTCTGTTCCTAGCCCAGGGTTGCTTCCAAATGTTCCCAGGTCATGCGGTTCAGGAGATGTAAATAGGTCAGGCTCTTTTTTCCAGAACTTTAGTTTGTCAAACAACCAGTTCACCTCGATTATCTGTTTCCATCTGTAATATTTAAATTTGTGGTATGCTTATGACAAATTTTGTTATCTTCACCAAAAAGTCCAAAATCAGTCCTGTCTTGCTTGGCTCTTTCTCTGGCACTGCAGGAGGCAGCATGATGACTTGTGAGCATATGTTGGATTCCTCCTCTGTCTTGTTGTTTTTGGGCTTGCACTCGTACTCTGTCCCCACTGTTGCGAATGCTGTTTTGTTGGCTATTTTTTTCATGATGCACTTCTGCTTGTCTGTCACTTTGTAGAGTTCAGTTGGGCAGTCAGCAACCTGTATGGATACGCTTGCCACATTCCCTTTGATGTCATACACTGGTATTTTGATCTCGAATGAGTCGTTTCCGTTGTAGTAGTACTCTGTTGTTATTGGAAGTTTTGTCTCATCACCTTCAACCTGGAGCTTGATTATAAGGTCTCTTGTGAGGTTTATTTTTGAGCCGTTTGGCCATCCCAGGCCGTGCATCAACACTGTGTTGTACTCTCTGTCTATTGTGCAGTTGTCTATTTCCAGGCTCACAAACCTGCAGCTGTGCTTGTATCCTGGGCATGTAAAATTCCAGGACAGCATTGTGACATCTTCATACATGTTTATTAGCTCGTATGGCACTCCTGCCATTACCACTTGGTACTTCATGTTTTCATTGAATATGTATTCGTCTGATGCAAAAAGCACTGTCTCCCCTTCGCTGCTTGTATCTATTGGCTTGTATTTGATATTGTAATAGTCGCCTTTTATGCTCTGGTAGGTGTCGTACCCTGTCTTTATTGCCACTTCCTTTATGAATCC
>JBDRIZ010000201.1:0-3062 GCA_043815525.1 Candidatus Woesearchaeota archaeon | reverse complement strand
TGTCCCTGAGTATGTCAGGATAATGAGAGTGCAGCGTGACATTCCAACAGATGTCTGTGTCGCTGGAGTTGACAGGACAAACCTCAGGCAGTACATCCATGACAAAAAAGTGGATTGTAGCTGCATAAGGTGCAGGCAGGCAAAGGAGGTAGGCAAAGAACTGCAGCTGAAGGTCCTGTCATATGATGCCTCTGGCGGAAAAGAATTCTTTATCAGCTATGTTTCCGAAAAAGGTCTTCATGGCTTCTGTAGGCTAAGGTTTCCATCTGAAAGCTTGTGCAAGGAGTTACGATGCTCCGCAATTGTCAGAGAACTTCATGTCTACGGAGAACCTGCAAGAATTGGGCAGCAAGGATATTTTCAGCATCGAGGTTTTGGAAAAGCGCTGCTTGCAAAGGCAGAGTATATTGCCAAAAAATTCAAATACCCTAAGCTTGCAGTCATATCAGGTGTTGGGGTCAGGCAGTACTACAGGAAGCTTGGCTATAGGAAAAAAGGCCCTTACATGGTGAAGAGTGTATGAAAACTCCGTTGATTGGTTTTGCCACAGGCAACATATATCGCTTGGCAAAGCAGGATAGGTCTAACCTGCTTGATTTTGCGCGCAAGTTGAATATCCAGGCGCTGGAGCTGACTTTCGCAGACCGAAAAGATTTGGAGGAAACAAATCTCAGGAAGCAGCATATTCATTGGCTAAGAAAGCTTGATTATGTTAGCATCCATGCGCCATTCAGGTTAATTCAAGATTCCGAGACTTCCAAGCAGGTGATTGAGCAGCTTGATATGATAGCAACATTATATCATTTGACAAAAGCCTGCAATGTTATTATCCACCCAAGCGACCTACCGGAAAAAGAGATTCTTGCATCTTATGATATGAATTTTTCCACAGAGAATATGCCTAGAAAGAAAAGGTACTGTATGTACAATACAGCTCGTCTTTGCTCGGTATTTTCCCGGTACCCTGATATAGGATTATGCCTGGATGTGAGCCATGCCTATCTTTGGTCCGAGGTTGAAACTGCGCAGCTTGTTGATCATTTCAAAGATAGAATAACCCAGGTGCATGTGAGCGGGACGTATAGGAACAAGGACCATCAGGGTCTGGGTATGGTGACTGAAAGATTCTGGAAGTCAATTGAACCCCTGAGACTGCTGAATGCGCCATTTATTTATGAATCTGACCTGAATCAGAAGAATCCTGGATTTTTTCAGGAGGAAATTGAATGCCTAAAAAGATTCCTGCGAAAAAAGTAGTTGGTGATACCTTCACTAATTCATGCTCAACGACTCTGGCATCACAGCTCAAAATCGTTGATGAATCCAAGAATCATCCTGTATTTGTTGAGATATCGAAATCCCTTGTCAGTCAGCGTGACATATTTTCTTCTGTTCTTGTCCTCAATCTCCTTGATGAACTGCTTCTCAAGCATTTCTGCATAATACTCACTGTAGCTCTGGCTTGAGAGATTGGTCTTCCTGAGTAATGGTGTTGGCCTTATGGAATTATGATGTTCCTGAATTATTTTGAGGAAATCATAGATGACCTCCAGCCGGTCTCTTTTCCTCCTCATTTTGTCCACTTGGCAACTTTGTATAATATTGCTGCAAATACTGCCACTGATATCACTTGAAAAACCACCTTTATCTCAAATGGTATTACCCTTCTAGGTTCAAGGATGAAGAGGTTAAGGAGCCAGAACGCGAATATCAAAAGATACAGCGCCTTTGTGTTAAATCTGCTGTGGTCCTTTTTGTGAGTCCTTATCATGATAAAAGATGCGCACACCAGGAAAAGAAGCTGCACTATCGACAGCACCATAGGCGACCTGAAGGAAAATGCGATGACTGCGACGAAGAGTGAGATAATATTCGACCAAATCAAGAAGTGCTCGACCTTCATCCTCTTCCAGATAATGCTGTACACTAGGCTTAGTATTGCCATTGTGCTAAAGTATGCGACAACCAGGCTTGTGACTGGCAAGAGCTGCCTGCCATACCTGCAAAATTCGCACACAATGTTGTTGCTGATGATAATCATATACAAAACAAACCTGGAAGCATACGCGAATCCAAAGAAAATGAATGCGTAGCGGAAAAACTGAATGCCCTTGTGCTTGGTCAGTTCAAAGATTTCGCGTGTTTTCAAAAAGACAAGAACGCACAGGACTAGAATAATCAAAGCATAGAATGACTCTACCCCGATTCTCACAGGATCTAAAAAAGGATTCATTGGCATTATTATCACCAGTTATGCGTATGCAATCAGTCCATATATAAAAAATGTGGACATTTAGTGTACATTTAGCCTTCTTCTTGCTTAAATAGCTGGGTGATTCTCTTGTTTGCATTGCGACGTGAGTCGTAAGGAGGTTATAAAATGAAAAGAGCAATAATTTTTGGAAGTGGTGCTTTGCTGCTGGTTTTGCTTGCAGCAAGCGCGTTTGCAGGATTTGGCAACGAGGCCGCAAGGAATGCACTTGGCAATGGGGATTATGCGTCATGGAAATCTGCCATGACTGCCCAACTGGCTGAAGAGAATTTTGCAAAGTTAAAAGAAAGGCACAATAAGATGGTTGACTTGAAGGATGAGATGGATGCTGCAATGCAGCAAGGCTATGACTCCTGGAAGGCGCTCTTGGAGGAATCAGGAAGGGGACAAAGATTGCTGGCAACTGTCACTCCGGAAAATTTTGGTAAATTTGTGGCTATGCACGAAGCAAAACAGCAAGGAAACCTCGACGAAGCTAACGCTCTTGCAGAGCAGCTGGGCCTTAAAGGTATACAGGGCAGGAAAAATTGCTTTCGAGGCTGATGAAAAGTTTTTTAGATGGACTTAAAGTCCATCCCTTTTATAAAGGGTGCTTCTCAAGAGCTAACCACCATGAAAAATGAATCACTGCTTCAATTAAAGTCTGTGTGGAAAATCTACCAGATGGGAGAAATTGAAGTGCCTGCCTTGAGGGGGGTATCAGTCGATATCAAGAAGGGTGACTTTGTCGCGATAATCGGAGCCAGTGGAAGCGGCAAGTCAACTATGATGAACCTTATAGGTTGCCTGG
>JBDRIZ010000200.1:0-13767 GCA_043815525.1 Candidatus Woesearchaeota archaeon | reverse complement strand
AAAAAAGCTTAAACCTTACTCACTGAATGTTACTGCGAAATCTGCAAGTCCTGCGTTCAAGGATTCTGCGCTTATTTCGATTAATCCTCTGCCCATCCCTGAGTCAATGAATGATTCTGTGCGTTTTGTGCGCGATTTGCTGTCCAATAACCCAGAGTGCCTTGAGTTAAATGAGCTTTTGGAAGAGGCGCAAAAGGCAATTGATGATCGCCAGTATGACTATGCAAAGCAGGTTCTTTCGAATGCGGTTGAGGCATGCAGATACCTTATGTCTGCCAGGGAATCGTTCACAAGCAGGCCTGCGGATATCACTTTTTTTGGCTTGATTAAGAAGTTCTTGAGAGAAAACATGCTTCCCATCTCCCTTGTTGGGGTGTTCACGATTGCGCTTATCACTTATTCTGTCTTTGTCATCAGAAGGCACAGGCTGAAGCGCTAGCAGGAAATCCTTTTGTATATTTCCCTGATTTGAGGGTATACTCTTTTCTTTTGTGCTGATGGCAGATTCTCGTATTCTTTTTGCGCTTTTGAGTATGCCCACTCTGCCTGTGCGAGTTGTTTCATTTTTAGCCTTTTCTTGGCGTCGTTTAGCGCCCGCTCAATGTTTGTCACTGCCTTTTTTCCATTTGTTTTCTGGAAATTATTGTGCATCTGTGTCATCTCGCGATATATTGTGTTTTTGCCGTTCCTTGAGAGTTCTTCGTACATCTCTTTTGCCTGGTTGTAGGACATGGCTGCTTTTTCCAGATCCCCTGCTTCAAGGTGTCTGTAGAACTCTTCCTGTTTTTTTTCCAGTCTTTGCAGTATAACGTTTGTGTGAAGTGCGTCGATTCTTGAGTAGGCACTCTTCATAAAGGGATATGCTGCCTGCTGTTCTTTCTTGCCCAGCTTGTCGTATATTACCTCCATCTCAAGGTACACGTCCTGCGCCCTCGAAAGGTTGCTTTTGGACAACGCCTGGTCGCATGCTTCTGAGTATTTCATTATTTCTGACACTTCTTTTTTTCCAAACTTCCTTATGCTGTGTGCCATCCAAATTTTTAGTCCTGCTGGTATGCTGATATTGAGGATACCTGTTTCGGCAGCATGTTTGTCTCCAAGGACTATTGCCTTGAATTCTCGCAGCAGCGAGGTGAGCTCCTCTTGTGTTAAGGTTTTTCCGTTGTATTCCTTGTTTTGGAGCTCTTGCACGAACCCCTTTACCTTGTTTTGGACAAATTCGTTGTAAACTTTTTTTCTGCGAATTTCCCGAAGCAGTTCGGCATAGGTGAATTCGTACCTGATTCCTGAATAGTCTGCAAAGTACTCTTGGACCAGATGGTAGAATTCGATGGATGACTTGTCTGTGTTTTGGTAGTACAGCCCGTCTCTTAGTTTGTCTATCTCTGTAAGTGCTTTCTTTCTTGCAGCCTGCTTCTTTTCCAGGTTCCTCATTGTGTCCTTCCTGTGATTTTATGTATATAAATATAGTGATTCTTTTTTGCTCTCATCATGTTCTTTGCTAATGCGTGCCAAAGCTGTCCAGGAAAAAATCCATAATTACTGACAGGATTTATCCTGATTGTTTATGACAAACACTATCCTTCGGTTGAATTTGCCTTTGTTCTCTGACTTGGTTATTTCAACTTGCCCAATTTCCCTTGTGTTGTCCAGGTGGCATCCTCCGCAGGCGCTTGTGTCAAAACCTGGGATTTCAACGATTCTTAGCTCCTGGACATCGGGCGGCAGCACGTTCTTTAGGCTGAATAATTCAGGTTTCTGCAGCGCAACCTCTCGCGGCAGAAAATATTTTTTTACTGGAAGCTCTTTGGCAATAATTTCGTTTGCTTCCTTTTCATATGATTTCAAGTCATCTTTGTTGAAGTTTTCCAAATCAAAGTCTATTCTTGCCTTGTCTAGGTCAAGCTGGTTTCCTGTGACCCTTGCTCCTGTTCTGCTTCGTATAACCTGCGAAACAATGTGTGCTGCTGTGTGATGCCTCATTAATACATACCTTCTGGGCCAGTCAATCCTGCCTGTGACTTTGTCACCCATCTTCAGTCCCGGCCTCGACACTTCGTGGCTTATGTCGCTTGCAAACTTTGCAGCGTACACTACAGGGTACTCTTCCCCTTCCTTCATCAGCACGCCTGTGTCGTGCGGCTGTCCTCCTGAGTTTGGATAAAATGCTGTCCTGTCAAGCACAACATATTTGTCGTCTTTGACTGCGACGACTGTTGCCTCGAATTCCTTGAGATAGCTGTCTTTGAGGTATATTGCTTCGCTCATTTTGTCATTAGTTTTTTTGCTGCTCGTTCAGCTTCCTCCATTATTTTTTCCTCGCCTTCGACTTTCCTGTTTTGCATGATTATCTTTCCGTTGCAGATTGTTGTGTCAACACAGTAGCCGTTTGCGCTGTACACAAGGTTTGATATCAAGTCGTGGTGCGGCACAAGCTCAGGTCTTTTCAGGTCTATCAGTAATAGGTCTGCCAGCTTCCCGACAGCGATTTCTCCGGCATCTATCCCAAATGCCTTTGCTCCGTTGATTGTTGCCATTTCAAAAGTTTCTCTTGCAGCCATTGCTGTTGGCTCGTTTGTCGCATGCTTCTGCAGTAGCGCTGCTATCTTCATCTCTTCGAGCATGTCAAGGTTGTTGTTTGACGCGCAGCCGTCTGTCCCAAGGCACACAGTTACCCCTGCTGCCCGCAGCTCCTTGTACCTGATTGCCTCTCCCACTGATAATTTCATGTTGCTTGTCGGGTTGTGTGCTACTTTAACCTTGTGATTTGCGAGTATCGCTATCTCCTTTTTGTCGAGCCACACAGAGTGGCAGGCAATGACATTTGGCCCGAGGAATCCTATCTCCTCTAGGTATTCTGCCGGCCTCTTTCCGTGCTGCTTTATGCAGTCGTCCACTTCTTTCCTTGTCTCAGATAGGTGCATGTGGATGAGGAGTTTGTTTTCGTCTGCGAATTCCTTGTGCCATAGCAAGCTTTCCTTTGATACGCTGTATATTGCATGGGGCCCAAGCGAAAAGCCTACAGTGTCAGGGTATTTTTTGCTGTCCTGAAATATTTCCCTATTCTTTTGTATCTCCCCTGCTGCCTTTTTCTGGTCGCAGAAATCGAAGAAGACGTCAGATATATGCGCGCGGATTCCCATATCCCTTGCTGCCCGTGCTGTTCCGTGCCAGTGCAGGTACATGTCGTTGAAGAATGTCGTCCCGCTCCTTATCATCTCAAGGCATGCGAGCCTTGCTCCTATGTAGACATCCTGTTCTGTAAGCTTTGCCTCTGTCTGCCATATCTTGGTCTCGAGCCACTCTTGCAGAGGCATGTCGTCTGCCCATCCCCTGAACAGCGTCATTGCTGCATGCGTATGCCCATTGAAGAAGCTTGGTATTGCTGCCTTGTTTGTGCCGTCGATTTCATGCTCTGCTTTCTGTCTGATTGCGCTTCCTATTGTTGTGATTCTGTTGTCTTCAATGTAGATGTCCTGATTCTTTCCATCCAGTAGCGCATTCTTGATTAGTATGCTCATCTTAGATTCTCCTGACTGCTTCCAGCACTATTGTCTTTATTATTGCTATAGTCTTCTTTTGGATTGCCACTATCTTTTCCCACCCAATGTCTTCTCCTATTCCATTTGCATAGTTGTCCACGCTGCATATGCACGCGTAAGGTATTCCTGCCTCGTTTGCGAGCGTTGCCTCGCTTGCGACAGTCATCCCCACAACATCAGCAAACCTGGAAAACATCCTTATCTCTGCTTTTGTTTCAAATCGTGGACCTTGTGTCTGGAGATAGACGCCTTTTTTGTGCACTAATATTCCCCGGTCTGCAGCAGCCATGACTAACATTTGGCTCAGCTTCTCATCTATTTTTGGCGGTGTAAACCTGATTGTGCTGTCATAGAATGTTGGTATCCCTGACATCTGCATGTAGTCATCTATCACCACAAGGTCTCCAGGTTTAAGTTTCCTGTTCATGCTGCCTGTCGAAGACACTGCCAGGATCCTGTCAACTCCCATTTGCTTCAGTGCCGAGATGTTTGCTTTGTGGTTTATCTTGTGTGGTGGTATGCCCTTGCCATGTCTTTGCAGAAAGCACATTTTTTTGCTGATGAAGACCTCCACATCACCATACTCTGTTTTCACTTTCTTGGGCTTGCAGTCTGGAAATATCTGCGCTTCAAGAAGGCTGCTTCCGCCAATTACACCTATCATCCTTGCAAGGTGTTGCTTGACACTATTTATTTCTTTTGCACTCAATATTATCATGAACACACTGACATTTCTTACTCCTCAGTGCTCCAATAAATTATTTAAACAGCCTTTCAGACTATCGTCTTGATGGTCCAGGATAAGGAGCTCGCTGCCAAGGTTGCAGACTATACAAAGGAGTTTCAAAAGATTAAGAAGGAGCTCTCCAAGTCTGTTGTCGGCCAGGAGCGTACTGTCAATGCTGTCCTAAAAGGGCTGATCGCAAACGGCCACCTGCTTTTAGAGGGTGTTCCTGGAATTGCCAAGACCTTGCTTGTGCGCTCTGTTGCTGCCATAATGAACTGCACTTTTTCCAGGATCCAGTTCACTCCTGATCTTCTTCCTACTGATATTGTGGGAATAACAGCCTTTGAGAGGGATAAGGGATTTTATGTTGTTAAGGGGCCCATATTTGCGAACTTTGTCCTGGCAGATGAGATCAACAGGGCGCCTCCCAAGGTGCAGTCTGCTCTTTTGGAGTGCATGCAGGAGCGCCAGGCTACTATTGGAAAGGAGGCTTTTCCATTGGAGCCTCCTTTTTTCGTTCTTGCCACTCAAAACCCTATAGAGTCTTTAGGGACATATCCTTTGCCT
This sequence comes from Candidatus Woesearchaeota archaeon, assembly GCA_043815525.1. GTDB lineage: Archaea > Nanobdellota > Nanobdellia > Woesearchaeales > JAZDKJ01 > JAZDKJ01. The sequence continues at coordinate 8,931 of JBDRIZ010000200.1, read as the reverse complement.
GATGCCCAGGTCGATAGGTTCCTGTTCAAGCTGCGTGTAGGCTACCCCAGTGTAGATGAGGAAGAGAAGATTCTCACGACAAACATGACCATCAGGAAGTTTGAGGAGTCTGGTCTGCAGCCGGTCCTGGATACCTGCAAGTTGCTGGAAATCCAGGAAGATGTGAAGAGGATATATGTTGATTCCAAGGTGGAGAAATATATTGTGCGTATCGTCGATGCCACGAGAAATCCTGACAAGTACAAGCTGAAGCTAGGAAAGTACATTGAGTGGGGATCGTCTCCAAGAGCAAGCATTGGCCTTTATATTTCCTCAAAGGCAGAGGCAATGCTGAATGGCAGGCTTTTTGTCACGCCACAGGATGTGAAAGAGGTTGCTCCTGATGTGCTCAGGCACCGCCTTATTGTGAATTATGAGGGCCAGGCAGAGGCAGTGTCTTCTGATGACCTTGTTAAAGAGATTCTCGACAGAGTGCCTGTACCCTAAAATGGCAGTCAGAGAACTGAAGCTTAACCTGCGGCCTCTTATTAAGAAGTTTGAAGTCTACACCAAGAAGAATACTATGGGAGATTTGACAGGAAGCTATGTTACTGCAATCAAGGGCCGCGGCCTGGAGTTTGAGGGTTTTAGGCCTTATAGCATTAACGACGACGCAAGCCAGATTGACTGGAAAGCGAGTCTTAGGGCCCAAGACACTCTGGTCAAGAAGTTTGTCGAGGAGCGAAACCTCAATGTCTTTTTCATGTTTGATGTGAGTAACAGCATGCTTTTTGCTTCAACAGACAAGCTCAAGGCTGAGTACGGAGCCGAGCTTGTTGCCTCCATGCTTTTTGCCATTTTGCAGGCAGGTGACTACGCTGGTCTGGCGATGCTTTCTGATAAGGTTGTCAAAGTAGTGCCTATGATGAGCGGCACAAGGCAGTACTATGTGCTTATTAAGCAGCTGAGCAATCCAGACCTCTATGGTGGTGGTTTTAGCTTTGAAGCTGGGCTTAGGTTTCTCATTGACTATCTTACAAAGCGCGCCCTGGTAGTGATAGTCTCTGACTTTATTGGCTTGAAAGGTGATTGGGAGCCTCACTTGAGCGTTGCCAGCCAGAAGTTTGATATTATGCCGATTATGATAAGGGACCCTCATGATACTATGTTGCCAGAAGACGTTGGACAGGTGGTGATACAGGACCCTTACAGTGAGGAGCAGATAGTTATTGACTCGTCCGCAATAAGGGATGAGTATGAGGCAAGGGCTGCCGAGCAGGTTCAGGGCATCCGTGACTCTTTTAAAAAAAGGAGGCTGCCTTTGCTTGAGCTTTACACAGACCGCTCTTTTGTTAATCCAGTGGTAAATTTTCTCAAGCAGCGAGGTAATCAGCGAGGTAATAAGTGATATGGAGATAAGCTTCCTCTATCCAAGATACCTTTGGTTTCTTGCAAGTATTCCTTTCCTTATAGTCCTGCATCTTGTTGCGATTAGGTTTACCAAGCGCAAAGCCATGCTTTTTGCGAACTTCGAGGCTATAAAGCGTGTTGGCGGCGGATTCATGAGTGGCAGCCTTATGACCAAGAATATTACCTTTCTTGTTCTTCGGTCTATGACATTGTTGTTTCTGGTTGGGTCTCTTTCAGGTACAATGCTTTACTATGAAGGCAGGGGATCTGCGTATGATTTTGTTCTGGCAATTGATGCTTCTGGCAGCATGCTTGCTGATGATTTCAAGCCCACAAGGCTTGAGGTTGCAAAAGAGACAGCTTTGACTTTTGTTGACACTGTCCCGTCAGGGTCTAATGTCGCTGTCGTGTCTTTTTCCGGAACAACTTTTGTGAAGCAGAGGATGACTGATGATTTAGGTCTTGTCAAGTCTGCAATACAGGGCTTGTCAATAGAATTTGCCAGCGGTACTGCGATTGGCGATGCAGTTATCACTGCCTCCAATCTTTTTGAGAGGGAGGACCGGACAAGGGCAATAGTCTTGTTGACTGATGGCCAGAGCAATGTCGGAGTGCTTCCTGAGGAGTCTGTGCCTTACGCAAGCAAGAACCACATAGCCATATTCACTGTTGGTGTTGCGACACAGGAGGGCGGCAGGTTCCAGGATATCGCGATTGTGTCAAGGCTTGATGAGCAGACTCTTTCCTCTATGGCAGAGTCTACTGGAGGGAAATTTTTCAGAGTCGGAAGCGTTCAGGAGCTACAGGGTGCTTTCTTGGAAATAGCTCTGTCCACGGAAAAGAAGGTGCCCGTCAGGCTCGCTGTGCCTTTTCTGATACTTGCTATGCTGCTTTTGTTCTCTGAGTGGTTGATGATTAACACAAAGTATAGGACTATTCCCTAGACTCGTAACGCCAATATCTTGCCTGTTTCTGTTGCTGCTATGACAAGGCCGTTTTCCAATATCGCCGGAGTCCCAACAACAATGCTGGAGGTGTCAAAAAGCCTTACCCTCTGCTCCAACAATCCCTTGTAAAGATCCATTGGGTTTCTCTTGAAAGTCAGTATGTGGACATGATGGTCGTAGCTGCCGAAGACTATCTCGTAGTTGCCGTCCATGTCAATGTCGTTCACCAAGGCTGAGCTTGTCACCCAGAATCCTGCCCCGTAGCTTCCGATTTTGTCGCGCATGTTCGAAAGTATCAAGAGATTTTCTTCGTAGCTGCAGCTTGTCACAACAATCTCAAGCTTACCATCAAAGTTGATGTCCGCGACACATGCCTCTGATACTATCTTGCCGTTTGTCTTGAACTTCCATTCCAGGTTCCCGTTTGCCTTTATTACATACACAAACCCATCGTGGCTGCCGACTATTATCTTTAGTTGGCCATTGTTGTGGATGTCTCCAATCCTTGGTGTGGCATTTATCGGCCCTTGGGTAGGGAACTGCCAGAGCAAGTCTCCTTCATCATTGAGCGCATAAATCCTGTTGTCGTTGCTTCCAAAGATTATTTCCTTTCTGCCGTCGTTGTTTATGTCACAAACTGCGACTCCTGACTCCACCTCGAGTCCTGTCTCAAAGCTCCATATCCTTTGGCCCTTGCTGTCGAGCGCGTAAAGGCATTTGTCGCTGCTGCCGAATATTATTTCCTTTCTGCCATCTCCGTTTATGTCTTCTATTGCAGGTGTTGAGTGCACCGCCCCGTTTGTCTTAAAAGACCAAATCAGGGTTCCATCTCCTTTGATTGCATACATCCTTCCGTTTGAACTCCCGACTATTATCTCATCCTTTCCGTCATCGTCTATGTCCGCAAGGACAGGATTGCTGCAGATTATCTTTATGCTGTCCTTTTCGAGAAATAATCTTTCCAGCTCAGTTTCTGTCTTGAAAGAGTAGGTCCACAGTCTGCTCCCTGTTGCGCTTAGTGCAAAGATTTCATCATTGTTGCTCTTGCAGATGATCTCTTTTTTTCCGTCGCCGTTTATGTCACCTGTGGTTATGTCAGAATAGATAGGACTCTTCGCGTCAAATTCCCACTCAGATTTCAGGTCTGATGGCTGGTGGTCCAGCTTGCTGATTATTGCCATATCTACACTAGAGGTGGTTTGCCACCATATTCTACCTTGAACCTGTGGCCGTCATAAATTAAGGTAAATATATCTATGTTGCAGTTTGTGCCTCTCATCTTGACAATTGAGATCTCGCGAGTGACTTTCCGGTAGCGCTCGATGAGTCGCAGCATGATGACGCCGTCCGCCAGGTAGTCTTCAACTTCGAAGTGCGCGTACTTCTTTCCGTCGAGTGGCATCTCAGATATGAGTATTGTGGTTGTGTTCAAATCCCTGAAATACTCAAACATGTAGAAGAGCTTGCTTCTAGCTTCTTCAAAGTTTGATAAAACATACAGTGCATCAAGGGAATCCACCACCAGTGTTCGGAAGTCTATCTCCTTTTTTACGCTTGACAGGACGTTCTTCACAAACACCCACCAGTCGCCGCTGTTTCCCATCTTTGTGTCTTTTATCTCCTTTCGCAGCTCTCCCAAATCTGCGATTACGACTGCTCCTTTTTTCCCGTCTCTAAGAGTCTTCATCTTTTTGCGCATGTCTTCTAGGTTTGAGCTTACGACAATTATGTCTGCTTTGGAAAAGTCAAACCCCATGTTGATGAAGTGGTTCAATAGCGAGACATATCCCTGCTCCAGGCTGAAGTACAATCCTATGTTTCCGTTGATTGCCTCGTTGTAGAGAATGTTGAATGAGATCGAAGACTTCATTGTCCCGGAGCTGCCGCAGACAAGTATAACATGGTTTTCAGGTATACCTCCTTCGAGATTTTCGTCGAGTCCATATATGTAGGTCTTGACCCTCTTGATATCACTCTTTTTTTGTATTATCTCCCCAGACACAAGGTTCACCTTTTATGGAGGTAATTCCACTTCATGGAAGACATTATTTAAATATTTCGCTTTTATAAATAAGGCAGTCTAACCTTTACCATGGGCGTTGCAGTTCCATAGGTTTATAAATTATGCCTATTGAATGTGGACTATGCTCATCCGGGCAAAGGTTGATTTTCACAAGCCTGATATCTATGGACTGAAGAAACAGGGCTTCACCCTTGTGGATATGCATGTCCACACAAGGCACTCTGACACATACGTTAAGGTTCCAAAGCTCTTAAGGAAGGCCGAAAGGCTGGGGATAGGACTGGCAATAACTGACCATAACACTATTGAAGGGGTCTTGGAGGCCCGAGGGTTGAGGCCAGGGCAGTTGCTGATACCTGGGATTGAGATTACTTGTGCTGAAAGGTGCCACATCCTGGTGTACTTTTATAGGTTTAATGACCTTCAGGACTTCTACCACAGGTATGTTCTTCCCAACAAATCAAGGAATCCTTACTCTGTTACACGGCTTAAGACTGTTGACCTTCTAAAGTACTCCAAGGAATATGCTTGTTTGGTTGTCGCTGCGCATCCTTTCAGCCCAGGTTTTGCTGGCATTGCAAAAAGCATTTATCGTCGCTACCTGCCCTATTCCAGCTTGGCAGGGATTGATGCTTTTGAGGTCTTGAACGGAGTGCAATTGAAAAGGCACAACTGGAAAGCTTTGCAGTGGGCTGAGGATTTAAAAAAGCCTTTTACCGGAGGCAGCGATGCACACAGCATCTTTGAAGTCGGAAAAGTGGTCACGTATGCAAGGAAAAGGTCTGTTGCTGGTTTTTTGGATTCTATCATGAAGAAGCAGAACTATATCATTGGAAAGCAGCTTGGCCTTGTCACACATTTTCCCTCAGAATCCCGCAAGCTCCGCAGGCATCTTCGTTATATCAGGCCAACCATTGGAATGCGCTATGAAGTCACTCTCAAGCCTGCAGTCAGGTACCATGTTCCAAGGATAAGAAAGCGCCTGACAAAGCGGCTAAACAAGGTGCGCAGCCGGGTAAATGACATAAGGGCGATTGCAAATGGTGGTATTGAAAAGATTGACAGGACTTTCGAGAAGCTGTAAAACTTTATAAACGGATTCTCATACCTTTGATTTGCGGCCCTGTAGTATAGCCTGGATACCTCAAATCCCTGAGGGATTTGCTAAAAAGGCAAATAGAACACGAGCTTGCGGAGCTTGAGACCCGAGTTCGAATCTCGGCAGGGTCATTTTTGTATATTCTGTGCTCTAGCGAATTAGTTTGTGTGCTTATGTCAGTGAGGTAGCCATGTCCTGAGAAAAGAAACAATTCTTATTTTTCAAGAGTGTAATGTGAGATAGTCTCGATTTGGTCTTCCTTCAAAATAAAATACTCAGACTCAGGATGTTCTATTCCATAGAGTGGCTGAATTTTCATAACTTTGTGTCTGTCTCCCACATAAACGCCAGCGAATGCTTTGATTCCCAGAATCCCTTTCTCTCTAATTTTTTCTGTTTTATATCTATCTGGCATATTGGAAATTCCCAGTCTCTCTTCCATGCGAGATTGCGGTACGATAGATACTTCTCTTGCTCCATCCCAGGGGTCAAAATACCCTTGTTCTTTCAGAATCACCAGAACTTTGTCATTGATATTGAATTTATCCATTTGAATTTTGGAATAGAGTCATATTTAAATATTTTTCCATCTACAAAGTAGTAACATTAACATTCAATTGAGAAAGGACATTATAACCTTACTGCAACAACTTCTTGATATGCTCCATCTCGTCCTTGAAGATGTGGGCGCTCAGGGAGAATGTGTTTAGTGTGCCGATAGAGGAGTCAGTCTTTTCTGCGATGTATTTCATCAGTGTATAAACCTGGAATGTGTTTGCAGGCCATCCGAAGAAGAAATCGTTGCTTCTGACAAGTGCTGTTGCGTGCAGCAGCCCTGATTTGATCCTGAATTGTATTCCTACCATTCCTGGTACCAGCTTCTTGAACGTCTTGCTGTCTTCTAGTGGATTCCATATTGAGACGTATGCTCTCCTGGAGTTTTTGTCATATCTGAGCAGCGGGATAACATACTCGTCTATCTGGTCTACTTGTGACTGGAAGGAGAATACCCTTGGTCCGTAGCTGTAGGTGTATGCTGGCGAGAGTTGCCTGTTGAGGATTATGCCTGCAATCTCTTCTGGTGATGGGTAAATCCATTCGTCGAACTTTCTGAGGTAATTTATGGGCTCCTCAATATCAGTTTCAGGTTTTAGTATTGTTGACTTGAGGTTTAGCACCTCTCTGCTGATTCTTCCGTTTGAGTCCAGGAATTCTTCTCCTTTGCCTGCTATCTGCTGCAGCGCTGTTTTCCACAACCCCATCGATGTTTCTTTCACGATTTCCATTTTTTTAAAAAAATGAGTCAAGTTTTAGGTTGGATCCAGGTACCTGGCTGAAGTCGTATGAGAACAGCGGGAATTTGTATGTTGAGAGTATTATGCCAAGCTCCCTTACTATCTCCTCGCTGTCGAAGGTTCCTGAGTGGAAGAATCTTGCCCTGTCTCCTCCGTCAAATATCTGGAATAGCTTTTCCTTTGCGTGCAGTGTTTTTCTCATTTTTTCATCATGAAAGTCGCTTGCTTTTGCAATCACCAGTCTTTGGAATCTTTCTTCACTCATCCCAGTATGGAAGCCCTTGAATGCAGGCGCGAATGCGATTTCGAACCTTGTAGGCATGCCGCAGGCCTGGTATATGATGTATTGTGAGGCGCAGAATCTGCTGACGCCTTCCTTGGAGCTTGCTATCCTCTCTATTGGCAGGCCTGCTTGCTCGTCTTTCCAGCCATAGTTCCAGAACCTTATGTAGTTTCTGCTGTATGACATTATCTCTGCTGATGCATTTGATTTCCAGATGTTTCCGAAGTAGTCTTTGAAATTGTTGCGCTGTATGGCGTTTGCTGCGAGCAGAGTCCTGCTTGCCTTCAAAATAAGGCTGGTAAAATCCTCAAGGCCCCTCTTTTCTGTTAGGCATCTTTGTATGTCCAGTGCCACTGTGGACTGTGCGCAGACTATGCTTGTGTTTGTATTTCGCAGCTCCTTAATGTATGCCCTCCAGTCTTGCTGGTTGAATGTGTATGGTCCTGCCTTTCCAAGTATGTAGGGCGGCCTCCATAATCCTTTGTTCTTTATGTTAAGCCTTACTTTTGCTCTGGACAGTATCTCTATTAGCTGTTTGAAGAATATTTTTTTTTCCTCCAGGCTCCTGTTTGTTATTTCCCAGATATAGTGCAGTCTGCTGTGCGTTCCCTGTGCATGACTGATAAGTTTTAGTATCTTCTCTTCGTCTTTTATGCTGTCTACGTCGAATATGAGCGTGGTTTCCCTGCCATAGTCTTCGCAGGCAAGCCCCAGGCTTTGCAGGAATGCCTCAACTGACTTGTCTTTGTGTTGCTGGAATACTGCTTCGCAATTTGCTATTCCTATAGCGTCGTTTACAGAGTTAAAGCACTTTGTGACAAAAGTGTAGATGCCTGTTATGTCCTCGAATCCTGTTGATTCCACAAGTATTGAGTTAACCCTGCTTATCCAGTTTTGTTCGTCGTACTTGTAGATTATTCCCTTCTGTTCATAGCCTTCAGTGGGCATTGCAGGTTGCCTTGGTCTTGTGATTATTATCTTTTTGTGGCTTCTCTCCAGTATTAGGTCTTCTCCTTCGGCAATGTTTAGGCTGTAGCTTTTTTCTCCTTTATTGCCGACATAGCTCACACGTAGTATCTGCTCTTTTACTAGCTTGTTTAGGTAGTACAGCCACTTTCTGTGCAGTTGTGCGAGTACTCGCTTTCCGTCTGATGAGGCTTTCCTGTCATTGAAATCATTGTTAATCAAATTCATGGCTTTCTGCCACTCTTCTGGTTCTGTTAGCTTCACAATCTCTGATGTAGAATACTGCCTTTCTGCGTCCTTCTTCATTATTGCAAGGATTTGATAATCAGCTCCTTTCATAACTACTACATGGTAATTATGTATATTTAAACCTTTGTTGTTTCAGAAAAATTGCTTAGGCACGCTGCCCTTTATATATGATTCAGGGATTCTCTGAAAGATTCAGTCTTGCGATAAAAAGAAGTTTTATAACTTCCTGAAACACAATGTATGTTTTAATGTTTGGGACTGCTTTTGATTCAAAGGATTTGCTGCTTCTTTCATCTGTCAGGTTTAATTCGCGAGAATCTCTGACTAGGCTTTCGCGTTCTACTGGAGTTCCTGTTTCCACAATATTTGAGAGGCTGAAGCGTTACGAGCACGGTTTGATTAGACGATACACTGCACTGCTTGATTTTTCTGTTCTTGGTTTTGATTTAAAGGTCAGGCTTATGCTAAAGTCAGGCAGGAAGTCAAGAGAGGATCTAGGAATTTTTTTGCAGAATCATCCTAACGTCAACTCTCTTGAGAGGATTAGCAACGGATTTGATTTTACTGTGGAGGCACTATTCAGGGACATGAGGTGTTACCAGGAATTTTGCGATAAGCTTGAATCATTTGACTTGGAAGATAAGAAGGAGTACTATGTTCTTGATGAGCTGAAAAAGGAA
>JBDRIZ010000199.1:0-2659 GCA_043815525.1 Candidatus Woesearchaeota archaeon | reverse complement strand
GGCTTGGCTGTTTGCCAGGTTCCTCAATAGTGTACTGTTGAGGGTTGCTTGGCTGGCCTTGCTGTTGTGTGGTGCATCCGGCAATCATTAGTGCTGCAAAAATAAGTGCTATTACTTTCATTTGTACCCCTCCATTCTGTTGGGGGAAAGCGAAATCAATTTATAAAGCTTGACAAATATTTATAAGCCTGCGGTGGTTGATTGGTGCCATGTATTTTGTTGTCGTTTCAAAAGATCATCCAGACATAGCAGTGGCAGAGCTTAACAGCATGTCCTGCAATGTCTCAAAGGTCTGTGGCAATCTTGTTTTTTGCAGGACAATCACGAAATTTTGTCAAAGGTTAGCTTACTCAAATTTCTGCTATAAATATCTCTTTTGCTGCAATCTTTCTATTTTGCCAAGACGCATGAAAGAATTCTCCTGGCAGTCTGTTTGCAGTAAGGATTTTTGCGTGCGGCTGCACGGTTCCAAGGAATATTCTGAAAAGGAGCTTGCGTCGTATGTTTGGAAGGGATTGAAAAATCCCAAGGTGAATCTTGACAATCCAAAAACCATGATTGGGATTTTTGTTATGGGTGATACTGCTTGTGCTGGGATTTTGGTTATGTCAAACACCAATGATTTTGGCGTAAGAAAAGCCCACTTAAGGCCTGCTCTTCATCCAAGTTCACTGCATCCTAAGCTTGCGCGTGCAATGGTCAATATGACAGGCATCAAGAGTGGTGTCTTGCTCGATCCTTTCTGCGGAACTGGAGGCATCCTGATTGAGGCTGCCCTGATTGGGCTAAGTCCTCTCGGTTGCGACATAAGCCAGAAAATGGTTGATGCAGCCAAAAAGAACCTTGAGCATTTTGGCTTGCAAGCAAGGGTAAAAAGTATGGATGCGCTGATGTTGAGGCGCAAGGTTCGGTTTGTCGCTACTGACCTTCCTTATGGCAGGAATACTCGCGCTGACAGCAGGCTATATAAGGACTTCTTTCGCGTGCTTGACAAAATCCTTGTCAGAAAGGCTGTTGTCGGCCTGCCTTCAACTGTGAGACTTCCTGATCTTTTGTCTGGCACAAGGCTGAAGTGCGCTGCAGCATTTGATTACTACCTGCACAAGTCTCTTTCAAAGAAGCTAGTCATCCTGCAGAAAGCTTTTTAAGTTACATTGCTGGTTCTCGCCTGTTATGCTCAGTGACATTGTAATTGGTCAGGTTGAAAAGCCAAAGATTAGTGCACAAGGCATAGGTGTGTTTCATTGGAAATGTATTGCAGCCTTGTCTGACAAGGTTATTGCCTTCTATGCTATGCAGCAAACCCCTCATGTGGACCACCAAAGGATTGCCAGGAGTTTTAAGATACCTGACCAATTAGTTATTGGAGGTGGATGGGTTAGTTATGTTGACAGAGAACTTCATTGCTCAGATATGAGCGGGGTGTATAGATATCTGCCTAACAAATTTATGGTTGTGGCATCCAGCAGAATGTGTCAGCATCTATATCTTGCTATTGACAAAATTGAAGTTGATATGACTCAGCCAAACGAAATTTATGATAGAAGGTGTATTGAATTATGGGATAAACTAGGATATCCTTTCACAAGGGAAAAAGAGGTAGCCTATCCTAGGGTATCCTCCCAAGCCTCCTCTCCTCTTCTGCGATAGCAAGTGTTGTCTTTATCACAGCGTCAGGGCTTAGGGATATGCTGTCTATGCCTTTCTCTACCAAAAACTTTGCAAAGTCAGGGAATGTTGACGGTGCGTCTCCGCATATCCCAACTTTTTTTTCGTACCGCTTTGCTGTCTTTATGACCTGCTCTATCAGCCTTTTCACAGCCTCATTCCTCTCGTCAGATATGTGCGCTATCAGTTCTGAGTCCCTGTCCACACCCAGCGTCAGTTGCGTCAGGTCATTTGAGCCTATTGAGAATCCGTCAAATATCTCGCAGAACTGGTCTGCGAGTATCACGTTGCTTGGTATCTCGCACATTACATAGACCTGCAGGTTGTTGACTCCCCTCTTCAGGCCGTTCTTTGCCATCTCTGCGAGTACCTTCTTTCCTTCTTCCACTGTCCTGCAGAAAGGTATCATCACTTTTACATTCGAGAGCCCCATCTCGTCGCGGACCTTTCTCAAGGCAATGCATTCCAGTGCGAATGCTTCCTTGTAGTCTGTGTAGTACCTTGAGGCCCCTCTCCAGCCTATCATTGGGTTGTTCTCTTTTGGCTCGTAGCTTGCTCCTCCGACAAGGTTTGCGTACTCGTTTGTCTTGAAGTCAGACATCCTCACGATCACGTCGTTTGGGTAGAATGCTGCTGCTATCATTGCTATTCCCTGGCTGAGCTTGTCGACAAAGAACTGCTTCTTGTCCTTGTAGCCGTAGGTCAGCTCGTCTATCTGTTTTTTTGTTTTTTCGTCCCTTATCACCTTGTAGTCAATCAGCGCTCTTGGGTGTATTCTTATGTAGCTGTTTATTATGAACTCCTCGCGGACAAGCCCTGCTCCGTTGTTTGGTATGAAGCTTTGGCTGAATGCCTCGTCAGGATTGCCAAGGTTCATCATTATCCTTGTGTGCGTCTGGGGCAGTTTCTTTAGGTCCACTTCCTTGACTTCATATTTGAGCATCCCTTTGTATACGTAACCAAGGTCTCCTTCTGCGCAGCTGACTGTGAC
>JBDRIZ010000198.1:0-3396 GCA_043815525.1 Candidatus Woesearchaeota archaeon | reverse complement strand
TTGCCCCTGGCATGTTTTTGTAGCGGTTTTTTGCCCATTCTGTGAGGCCATACCTGTGGTAGTACGCGTCCATGTTCATTGTTAGTGGTATGTTTATTCCTTTCGGGCAGGGCATGCAGTACTCGCACATCCTGCAGAAGTCTTTGCCTAGCTTGTCTGTCTCTTTCTTTAGTTCTGCTGCTTCTTTTTCTGTTATTTTTGTCCTTGCTGCCTCGACATTTTTCCTTACTTGTTCGACTGTGTCCATGCCTGGTATTATCACGTCGATGTCGTACTGCATGATAAACTTTAGTGTTCCGATGTTTTGCAGCGCTCCACCTGCGAATGGTTTCATTATGATTGTTCCGACGTTGTGCTTGTTCGCCTCTTCAAGTATCTTCAGGTATCTCTTGTGCTCGATTGCGTTTAGCGGGAACTGCACTGTGTCAAACTTTCCTGTCCGTATTGCTTGAATGAGTATTTCCGGCTTGTGCCCTGTTACACCTATGAAGTCGACCTTGCCGCTCTCTCTTGCTTCAATTAGGCCTTGCAGGGCGCCATCCTTTCCCAAAATCGTCTTCAACCTTTCCTCTGTTGCCACATTGTGCATTTGGTACAAGTCGATTTTTTCGACTCCAAGGTTTTTGAGGCTGGTCTCCAAGTGCTGGTTCAGCTCTTCTTTTGTGCTGCCTGGCGCTTTTGTCGCAAGATATGGCTTGTTCTTGACATTTTTTAGAGCAAGCCCAATCTTTTCCTCGCTGTCTGAGTATGCCCTTGCTGTATCAAAGAAATTTATTCCTTCTTCAAGGCATGCGTGGATTACCTTTGTTGCCTCTTCTCCTGGGACTCTCTGTATTGGTATTCCCCCAAATCCGACGATAGATACCTTTAGGTTTGTCCTTCCGAGTGTGCGCTTTTCCATTTTTGTTGCGAATCCGAGCCTGTTATTAAAAGTTTGTTTAAAGCACAAACTATAAATACCCTCTTAAGTTTGTTTGCCTTATGGAAATAAGCAAGGTTAACGACAACATTTGGCAGATTCCAAAGCACGGTGCAATGAATGTGCCTGCTTTCGTGTATGCTTCAGAGAAGCTGATGGAGAAAATCAGGCTTGACAGGACTTTGCAGCAGGCAACAAATGTCGCTACCTTAAAAGGAATTCTCAAGGCAAGCTATGCGATGCCTGATGCTCATGAGGGCTATGGTTTTCCGATTGGTGGTGTTGCTGCTTTTGGCATGGATGATGGGATAATCTCTCCTGGGGGGGTTGGTTATGATATTAATTGCCTTGCGCCAGGGTCAAAGGTGCTTGATGAGTACGGTTGCACGAGAAACATCGAGGAATTGGAGGATTGCTTTGTTCAAGTTCAGAATGACAATAACACCTGTCTCCTTAAGGCGTCTAATAGGTTGAATGTTGTTTCCTGTATACCTAATGCGCAAGTTAACCAGCAGGTTTTGTATTTTATGAAAAGGAAATTTGTTGGGAAAATCCTGGACATCAAGACCAGATTGGGTTTTTCGGTCAGGCTAACTGATGAACATCCTGTTATGACTCCTGAGGGTATGGTTTGCGCAAAAGACCTATCAATAGGGACAGATATCAATGTGCATCCTTTCTCAGGAGTTGAATACACCCCTGTATCAAATCAAATCCTGGTCGATGGGTCTGATTTTAGTGGGTCTGTCTGCAGAGAACTCAACTCTAGAGGGCTTCTTCCCCTGGCAACTGATAACCCAAAACTTCCATTGTTGGCAAAACTGTTCGGATACCTTCTTGGTGACGGGAATATCCATTTTTCACAACGCAAAGGCTGTGTTCAGGCTTATGGTTCACAAGAAGACTTACTCTCTGTTAAAGCAGACTTTGAGCGCCTTGGATACTCTGCACAGGTTTATTCCAGAACTAGAAATCACAGAATTCTGGATAGATATGGTGAAAAGAAATTTGTGGCAACTTGCTGTGAATTGCACGTTTGTGCCACCTCCCTTGCTTCATTGTTTTTTAAGCTCGGTTATCCAAGAGGTGTAAAGACCAAGGTTGAGTATCTCGTGCCAAAATGGATAATGCAGAGTCCGTCATGGATTAAGAGGCTTTTCTTGTCAGGACTCTTTGGCGCAGAACTTTCTTCACCAAGAACCCATACAAAGACAGGTTTTGACTGTCCAACCTTTTCAATGAATAAGCAGCAGATTCTCGAAGAAAATGGAAGAGAATTTTGCATCCAGCTTATGCAGATGCTTGAAGAATTTGGCGTTAAGACTGATAAGATTTCCTCAAGAAATGAGCACTGGAATAAATTTGGCAGAACATGCAGGGTCAGGCTTCAGATATCTTCAGATGAGGACAATCTGCTAAGGCTTTATTCAAGCATTGGCTTCGCTTATTGCAGGAAGCGCGAAGTCCTTTCATGGATAGCAATAATGTATGTAAAAATGAAGCAAAAGCTAACTACTGATAGAACAGCTATTGCCGCCAAAGTCAAGGATTTGAAGCAAAAAGGCCTAAATCTTCAGGAAGTGAAGTCACTTCTTGTCTCTGATATTGTCAATGAGCGTTTTATTGAAAGACATTACCAACAAGACGCAGGGCAAAGAATAAGTCAAAATTTTGTTTCTTTTAAGGACTTCCAATTGATGGCAGGTCAACAGCTTGCTCTTTACGGTTCATTTGTTGATTCTGTGGAACGTATTGATTCTCAAGACTACTCAGGTTATGTCTATGATATTAATGTGAATGACACTCATAACTTCATTGCCAACGGTATTGTTGTTTCAAATTGCGGAGTTAGGCTCTTGAGGACAGATTTCACTGCCAAGGATATTGTGCCAAAGAGAAGGGAGCTTCTTGACTCGATTTTTCGTGAGGTTCCTGCTGGTGTAGGAAAAGCAGGCATCACAAAGCTTTCAAGAGACGTTCTTGCAGAAGTGATTTCAAAAGGTGCTGAGTGGGCTGTCAATAATGGCTACGGCACAAAAGATGACCTGCAGCGAACAGAGGAGTATGGCAGGATGAAGGAAGCAAACCCCAATGCTGTTTCTCCCAAGGCTTTTGATCGTGGCAGGCCGCAGCTTGGGACTCTTGGTGCTGGAAATCATTTTCTTGAGATTCAGAAGGTTGACGCTATCTTTGATGAGAAAGCTGCTGGTCGCTTTGGCATAACTGCAAAAGACCAGGTCATGGTTATGATTCATTGCGGCAGCCGTGGATTAGGCCATCAGGTTGCTTCTGACTACATCAAGAGGATGGAGGACAAGTATGGTTTTGCTGGCCTCGCTGACAGGGAGCTTGTGAATTCTCCGATAAACTCTGATCTTGGCAAGAGCTATTTTGAGGCAATGGCTGGCTCTGTGAATTTTGCTTTTGCGAACAGGCAGATGATTGCCCACTGGGTCCGTAATGTTTTTTCCAAAGTG
>JBDRIZ010000197.1:0-6962 GCA_043815525.1 Candidatus Woesearchaeota archaeon | reverse complement strand
TTACCAGAGAAGTATCATGGCTTGCAGGACACAGAAATGCGCTATCGTGAGCGCTACCTTGACCTTGTGATGAATCCTGAGTCCAGAAAAGTGTTTGTTGCCAGGCCAAAGATGGTCTCTGCAATCCGCTCGTTCCTGGACAGCAGGGGATTTGTTGAGTTCGAGACCCCAATATTGCAGCCTGTCTACGGCGGCGCTGCAGCAAAGCCTTTTGAGACCTTTCATCACAGCCTGAACACAAAATTGTACTTGAGGATATCTGACGAGCTCTACCTTAAGCGGCTTCTCGTCGCTGGATTTGAGAAGGTTTACGAGTTCTGCAAGGATTTCAGGAATGAGGGCATTGACACAAGGCATAACCCTGAGTTTTCAATGCTTGAGTTCTATTCCAGCTACATTGATTATTCTGCAGTAATGGATATGCTGGAGGAAATGCTTAGGTCTGTTGTTCTTGCTGTTACTGGCAGCGCAATTCTGGAATACCAGGGAAAGAAACTGGACTTTGGCAAGAAGTTCAAGCGCATCTCCATGGTTGAAGCATTGTTGCATGTCAAGATTGATGTTGAGAAATTGTCTGAGGAAGATCTCATGAGGCTTGTTGACAATAACAATATTGAGTATAGGGGAACTCTCTCAAAAGGGTTGGCGATTGAGCTGCTTTTTGAGCATTTTGTTGAAGAGACCCTGATTGAACCAACCTTTGTGATCGATCATCCCAAGGAGTCCACTCCGCTGTGCAAGTGCCACAGGAAAAATCCTGAATTCGTCGAGCGGCTCGAGCTCTACATCGCAGGCATGGAGATAGCAAACGGCTACAGCGAGCTAAACGACCCTGTTGTGCAAAAAAATCTTCTTGAGGAGCAGGCGAAGAAGCGAAGCCTTGGTGATGAGGAAGCTCACCCGATGGACGAGGACTTCATAAAAGCGCTGGAGTACGGGATGCCTCCTGCTGGAGGCCTTGGTCTTGGCATTGACAGGCTTGCGATGATTTTGACAAACCAGTCAAGCATCCGCGATGTCATCCTGTTCCCGACTTTAAGGCCGAAGCAGTAAGGTATCATCTATTTCTGATTTCAGGAACAAGATTTATGAATACTTGTTGGAATTCTGGCTTGATGGTTGACCAGAGTGATTTTCTGAGATTCCAAGTGGAAGGTTACATGGGTGTAGTATTGCAGAGGTCTGGAATAGAATGGAAGGTCAGCATTTTTGACATGGAAAAAAAGAAGGCTGGTTTGGAAGGTGAAAACATACTGCTTCTTGCTCCTGAGGATATAACAGGCTACTACCGGATTAATCGGATGTTTGTGACTGGAGACAAATCAGTCGGTTATGCTTTAGTCGATGCCACACTTGTTTGTCAAGACTATCATAGGGCCTACAGGCATGAATTGGATCATATAAGAAATGGGGATTGCGACAGGAAATTGCCCTTGATTATAAAGCAGTTATATCAATGGTTTGTTGAAGCCCCAAGAGCATTCTTCTACTCGATATCATAATGAGTACAATTATTTAGTGCAATATATTTTTCAATAGCAAGTCTTATATAATCCTATTTTTTGTTTTTCTTTGTATGAGGATTGTCTATGCAAGCCAGTCTTTTTTTCCGCATATCGGCGGTGTCTCCACTTACTTGTTGAACCTTGCCAAGAAGATGTCAGAGCAGGGTAACGAGGTTGTTGAGGTCCACCTGAGGCCTGCAGGCGAGCAGAGCCAGGCTGAGGTCGAGGGAATAAAAGTTGTTAGGGTTCCAAAGCAGCCGATTAACAAGCAGGTGATGCTTGGGTACAGCAGGTTCAAGGAGTCAGTCTACACAGAGTGCCACTACCACAAGCAGGAGTTTTTTCGGCCAATACATGAAATGGATGGTTTCCTGGAATTCAGCAAGGTGAATGAGTATTTTGGCGAAGAGATAAGGGATTTGTTGCAGGAGAACCCTCCTGACATAGTGCACATACACGATTTCCAGCTGTTGTATACCTATAAGTACGTTCCGAGGGGCACAGCCCTTATACTGACCTGGCATATACCATTCACCCAGAGCATGTCAAGGTACTTGTCAAACTTTTTGGTGAAAAACTTGGTGCAGTACGACAGAGTTGTCTTTTCCTCTCCAGATTATATCGAGGCTGCTGTCAAGGCTGGGTTTCCAAGGGAAAAGGCTGAACTTATCCATCCAATCTGCAACACTGAGCTTTTCAGAAAAATTGATGTAGGTCCTGAGACAAGGCAGAAGTATGGATTGCCGAATGGCAAGATCATCCTGTGCGTGCAGCGTGTAGACCCAAAGTCAGGCCACGAGCAGCTGATTAGGGCAATGCCAAAAGTCCTGAAGGCTGTTCCTAACGCGTTCCTTGTTTTTGTGGGTGGCGAGTCAATGAGCAACAAGCTCTCTCCTGACAGGGCTGTTCTTCAAAAGCATATTAGACAGCTGGTAAAGGAGCTAAAACTTGCAAAGAAAGTGTTGTTTCTTGGCAACATCGACTACCATGTGCTTCCCGAGGTGTATAACTGCGTTGATGTGGTTGCGCTATGCTCAAAAAATGAAGGCTTTGGTCTTTCTGTGACTGAGGGCATGGCATGCGGCAATCCGATTGTCGGCACAAAGGTTGGGGGTATCCCGTTGCAGGTGCAGGATGGCCATAACGGTTTTCTGGTTGATGTTGGTGATGTCGATGCCACTGGCGACAGGCTTGCAAGGATTCTTGCGGACTCTGAACTTCGTGAGCAGTTGTCGAGGAACGCTTTGGATGTTGTCCAGAAGCGCTTCAGGCTTGAGGAAGGCATAGAGAAGCACGCTGCGATGTACAACAAGTTGAGAAAAGACAAGGACGAGCTGCACAAGATAGAGTTCATCAACCTGTTGGATTTGAGGGCTTTTGTGACAGACCTTGACAGGACAATCACTGACGGCCCGGCAAAGCCTGATTTTGACTCTGCTGACTTCGACGCAAGCCTTTTTGCAGAGCTAAAGTCTTTGAATGTAGACCTTGTCCTTGCGACTGGAAGGACCTTTAACTATGTTAGGAGGTTTTGCAGGAATTTTCCTGTCTGGAAGTGCGCTGTGAGCGAGAATGGGTGTGTGCTGTATTTTCCAAGGACAAACCAGACTATTACCTTGACAACAGGCCACATGAGCAGGGCGAGGAGAATCTTAAGGCAGCTCAATATCCCAGGGATGTCTTTTGGCAATATTGATGTTAGCGTGCCAATAACAGAGGAGCAGACTGTGCTGTCAAGGCTTGGAAAGCTGGTAGATAAGCTGTCATTTGCCAAGAATGTTGACACACTTATGGTCCTGCCAAAAGGTGTTGACAAGGGCGTGGGCGTGAGGCTTGCGCTTAGATACCTAAATATTGATGCTGAGAAGAGCGTGATAATGGGAGATGCCGAAAATGATGTTGCCATGTTCTTATGCCCAGGATTCAAGGTAGCTGTTGCCAACGCAACGGCAAACCTAAAAAAACTTGCAAATCATGTCACAACAAATCCTGGCACAAGAGGCGTGAGGGAAGTGATAGAAGAATTGAGGGCCAAGCATGATACCGAGACTTGAGCATTACAGGAAGATTGTGGGCATGAAGAGCATTAAGGCTATCAGGAAGGACGCAGAGCACTTGCGCGGCAAGAAGGTTGTTCATGTCAACACCACTGCAACTGGAGGCGGTGTCGCAGAGATTCTGAACACGCTTGTATTTCTGATGAATGATCTTGGTATAGATACTGGCTGGCGCATCCTCCTCGGAAGCCACAGTTTCTTTAAGATAACCAAAGGCATGCATAATGCCTTGCAGGGCAATGCCAGCTGGAAGATGACTGACGCCAGGAAGAGGATATATCTTGAGTACTGCCACCGCAACGCAATCATCAATCACATAAAGGACAAGGATATTGTGATTATCCACGACCCTCAGCCTGCTGGGATGATTAAGGACTACGAGAAAAAGACCTTGTGGCTGTGGCGCTGCCACATTGACCTTTCGAATCCTAATCCTGACACTATGCAGTTCCTGCTGCCTTACCTGCAGGGTTATGATGGTGTTATTGTCTCGAGCGAGAAGTTCAAAATCAAGGGCCTGAAAAAGCCTCATTTCATTATCCCTCCAAGCATAGACCCTCTCTCTGTGAAGAACAAGAAAATCAGCCGCGAGATTGCAAAAAGGATACTTGCGAGACGAGGTATTGATATGGGCAAGCCGATCATAAGCCAGGTGTCAAGGTTTGACCCTTGGAAGGGCCATATCGGTGTAATCAAGATGTACGAGCAGGTGCGCCAGCAGTTTGACTGCCAGCTTGTGCTGATGGGAGACATGGCTGGCGACGACCCTCAGGGACCAATAATTTACCACAAGATAAAGCAGCTTGCTGAGAGAGTTCCAGGAATACATATTATTACTGAAAAGAATGATTTGTTGGTGAATGCACTGCAGAGCCAGTCTGCTTTTGTGTTCCAGAACTCTGTGAAGGAGGGTTTTGCCTTAACTGTTAGCGAGGCTCTCTGGAAGCAAACGCCAGTTCTGGGGACTGCTGTTGGAGGCATTCCTTTGCAGGTAAAGAACGGAGAGACTGGTTTTCTCATAAATGATTTGAAGGATGGTATCCAGAAGGCATTGAGGCTTCTAAAGGACACTGAGCTAAGGAACAAGCTTGGGTTACAGGGAAAAGAGCATGTGCGAAAGAATTTCTTGATAATCAGGCAGCTGCATGACTACATCAAGGCAATAAGCAGGTTCTATCCTCCTCCAAATCTTGAAGGGCTGTATTAGCATTCAGATGGATTCTGGATATTCATTTTGCTGCGCAGTCATCTGACCGCTTTTCTTCTTTTTTGCCAGAGTGATTTTTGTCACAAATTTTATAAACAGTATCAGTTTAGTTGGACCAGATGGATTTTTCAAAGAGGACTCTGGTTGGCTTGACCGAGAGGATGGTTGTCAAGTCGCATGACTGCAGACAAGAAAAGCTTATTGCCAGGATTGATACTGGCGCAACCAAGAGCAGCATCGACCTGAGGCTTGCAAGGCAGCTTGGGCTTGGCCCTGTGCTGCACACAAGGTCTTTTAGGTCTGCCAACGGAAACAGTGTGAGGCCGATCGTGAAGGCAAGCATAGTCATCGCTGGCAGGAAGATGAAGGTCAAGTTCAGCGTTGTCGACAGGAGGCACATGCGATACAGGCTGCTTATAGGCCAAAACGTTCTAAAGAGAGGTTTCTTGATAGATCCGTTGCGAAAATGAAGGCTGCAATAATAAGCATGGGAAGCAAGAGCTCCGAGTGGGTGGCTGAAGAGTTGAAAAAGCTTTTTGATGCTGTCGAGATGATCGACATCAGGCATATCGAGGTATCTCTCTCGCATAAGAGGTATGAGGTGCTCTACAAGGGCAAGGCATTTGACCATTTTGACTGCCTTTACCTGAAAGGGTCATACAGGTACGCTGCTCTTTTGCGCACCCTGACAAAGGCCTTGCACACAAAGGCGTACATGCCTATCAAGGCAAGCGCTTTTACAACTGGCCATGACAAACTTCTCACCCACATCAAGTTGCAGCAGTATGGCATCCCGCAGCCGACAACGTACCTGGCAAGCGGCATCAAGGCTGCAAAGAATATCCTAAAAAAGATAAGCTATCCGATAGTGATGAAGATCCCAAGCGGGACTCAGGGCAAGGGTGTGATGTTTGCAGATTCTTTTGCAAGCGCTTCCTCGCTTCTTGATGCCTTGCATACCTTAAGGCAGCCTTTTATCGTACAGGAGTACATTGAGACTGGCGGTGTTGATATCAGGGCTATTGTCATTGGCGACAAAGTGGTTGCCAGCATGCAAAGAAAGGCTGTTGTCGGTGAGAAAAGGGCGAACATCCATGCTGGAGCAACAGGCGAGCCATGCGTGCTGGATGATAAGACAAAGAGGATTGCAATTGACACTGCAAGTGCAGTCGGTGCGGATATTTGCGCTGTCGACCTGCTCATTTCTTCGACAGGCCCGCTTGTGATCGAGATCAATCTCTCTCCAGGTTTGCAGGGCATAACCAATGCCACTAAGATTAATGTTGCCGAAAAGATTGCTGGCTACCTTTTCAGGAAAACAAAGGAGATGGTTGAAGGCCAGAAGAGCTCTGACTCAATGAAGGTGATGCAGGAGATTAGCTGCGCATCCAATGAGATAATCACCAGCGTCTCGATGAGGGGTGAGAGGATACTCTTGCCTGAGATAGTGACCAAGCTTTCAAAGATAACTGAAAAGGACGAGCTTGTCCTGAAAGTGGAGAAAGGCAGCCTGACAATCAGCAGGATGAAAAAATAGTAACTGCTAACGGCATAAGGTCAAAACTCTTGCGAGCATCATACGAGAGCGTTATCAGGGGCTGCTCCCTGCGGGAAGATAGCTCGTTTGACAAATAAGACGAGAGTTTTGAAGCCGTTAGTAGATACAAAAAATAGAAATCTTTTTATATTATTTGATACTCATATTCATTGTTTATGGATTGCACAAACACTGATTCTGGAATATGACAGACGACACTCTTGCAGAAAACTTCGATATTTGCCCCTACTGCGGCGCAGCAAACCCTCCAGGCGCAAGGAAGTGCTATAAGTGCGGTGAGGACATCGAGGAAGGGGATACTGAGCTTTACTAGGGATTCCTCTATGTATATTCCTTGAAAGAGACTAACTATTTGATATCTCCTGGATATATTTCTGCATGTCTAGAATGGCCTTGGCAGTTGTCTCAACTGATACAGAGTCGCCGTAGTAGTTTATTCCGTTCTTTATCCGCCTATACCTGTCAAAATCCTTTGCAAGTTGGCTGTTCTGCAATATTTCCTCTGCAAAGACCCTTAAGGATTCATGGTTCTCAAACTTATATCCCTTCCTGTATCCGACTGCCTCCATTGCCTGTCTCAAGCATTCGTACAGCTCTCTAAATATCACACTGGCGTTGCTGCTGTCAAGCTTGAG
>JBDRIZ010000196.1:0-2139 GCA_043815525.1 Candidatus Woesearchaeota archaeon | reverse complement strand
AATAAAAGAGTGATTAATGCCACTAAGAGCAGTCTCATGCTATCTACAGCAAGAGTAAAATATATTGATATTTCGGCCTCAAACTTAACTCTTTGTCACTTCGTGGCTTGTCCTCGGCTTGCGCCTCGGAGAACATAACAGGAATTAAACGGTTCAAAGCGACCGCTTTTGGCTATTTTGACACGCAAAATTCTTTCCTCTCCCAAATCGTTCGCCACACTCACGACTTCGTTAAATTTCAACCTTGGTTTCAATTTAGAACAAGTCTTGCGGTCTTTTTAAGAGCAGTACTATCCTGCTCTTATTGACAGCTTCAGCTGGGATCCTTACCTGTTTTTCAGCAGCAAATGATTCCATTACTTCCCAAACCTCCTCTCCCTTTTCCTGAACTCGTCAATAACTTTTAGGATGTCCTCTTTTTCGAATTCAGGCCACATCTTTTCCAAGAAGAACCATTCAGAGTAGTGTGACTGCCATATGAGGAAAAAGAAATTCTTTCCTGATGCTATATTGATTTGGGAGACGCACAAAAAATCTACTTGGCGACAAATCCTTTTGCATTAAGCATTTTTTTCCGTTCAGCTGCAGCGTTCTCAATCGCGAACATCTTCAGGTCAATAAGGAAGTTGGACGTTATCAGCCGATTTTTTCTTATTTCAAGAGTATCGCATGCTTTCTCGTATAGTCGCACGTAGTCATAATGAAAAGTACGTTCACCCATTGCTATTGCTTGTTGGATAGCTTTAGGCGGCAGTCCATAAATGAAAAGCTTTCTGTATTTTCCCAGCCAGTCATCTAGTTCCTCATGGTATGATTTTGGAAAACTCTTCTTGCCAGTGATTTCAACTTGGTAAGGGAGGTTCTGCTCCTTTGCCAAAGCGAGTGCGATAAATATACCCATCTGCCTGCCGACACCCAGTTCACCTGACCTGGTGGCATTGCCCCAGCCTATTTTCTGCTCATAGAAGGATTTTCCGTCTTTCATCAACCTCATGCCTGCAAGTTCTTCTAAATTTTTCCTGAATTTTTGTCCTGCATCCATATCAATCTCAAGCCTGTCCGAATAGACTCTTGTGTTTAGGTCAACGATTCCCTCGTCTCGTAGATTAAAGAGTGCTTGGTACAATAGACTCAGGCTATATGCTCCATACTTTTTTGCCATAGCTTTCATCTTGGTGTCAAACTTATCATCATAAAGAAGCCTGTCAGCGCCCCTGTCCACTTTTTGCCTAACAAGGTCATTGTAGTGCCCTATCTGATCAACAACAAATCTTTCTATGTACCTGTAGTCAATATTCCTATAGTGAAGCAATGTGGCAGTAATATTCTGGATGAACCACTTGCCGCCAGCTGTAAAACATGCATCAACGAGTGTTGAAGCATCATCCTGGAATTCCCATGAACCATATTCATCCCTGATAAGTCTCACCTGCAGATTGAGCTCTGGTGTGACAAAAAGTCTTGGGTCTCGAATCATTGAGAAATAGGCCTTTCCGAGGTATTCTGCAGATTGTTTCCTGAAAGTAACATAATCCGTAATTTGAAAATTATTAATATCCTTGTACAGTTTGAAGTAAACATCTTCGATTTCTTCCTGATTCTTCTTTATCTTTCGCTCTGTCTGATACCTTACCCATTCAACAAAATCATTTTTGTATTTCCTTTCACCATATTCCTCGAATGATAGGATCAGTGATGCATTCTTTTCAACATTCTCAATTCTGTTCCTGCCATCTCTTGAGACTTCTGTTGGTACAATGATATTTTGGTTCAGTTCTATTGAGTCCATTACTTCCCAAACCTTCTTTCTCTCTGCTTGAATTCCTCAATGACCTGCAGCAAGTCCTCTTTTTCGAATTCAGGCCACATCTTTTCCAAGAAAAACCATTCAGAGTAGTGTGACTGCCAGATTAAAAAGTTTGATGTGCGTTTCTCTCCTCCAGTCCTGATGATAAGGTCTGGCTCGTCTCTTGTGTAAAGATTTTCCGCGAATGTATCTTCATTTATCGAGTCTATGTCGAGTTTTCCTTCTTTTATCTGCTGACCCAGCTTCTTCACTGCGTCGATAACTTCCTGCCTCCCTCCATATCCCATCGCGAAGTTGACTATGTGAGTGTCATAATTTTTTGTTGTTTCCAT
>JBDRIZ010000195.1:0-5745 GCA_043815525.1 Candidatus Woesearchaeota archaeon | reverse complement strand
ACAGCAACTGGATTCTGGAACGGAGTAATAGGATTCCTGAAAGCAGTGGCCTGCGTTCCTGGTGTACGGGCTGCTCAAATATTTAGGAATGCGAAGTAATTCCAGACATATTTAGTACTCTAAACATACTTGCCTGATCCTGGAAGTGTTTTTAAGAAAAGTGCCTATCTTCTCCAGTTACCCCATTTCTTTTCAGAATCGATGAATTCAGTTGAACCGCAATCCTTGCATTCAACAGGAATAGAATATTGCTTGCAATAGGACGTGCCAGTCCTTGTCTTAATCCTGTGGCCCTTGCATTTTTTACAGATATTCAAATTGTCACCTCCAGATTTGCTCGGCATAGGAACTGAAAATATCAGATTTGCTGGCTTCCCACAAACCAAAAAAGTCAGCTCCCTGCTCCATGAGCATGTAAACAGCTGGGGCAGTCATAGTCTCTGCCTCAGACTCAAAATGATCTCTCGTAAACTTGTTTTGTCTCATTTTACAATCAGTAATAACAGGGAAAAACTGAATCACAGATATTTTGCCAGAATACCCTTAATGTAGTAAAAAGAATGCAATTGTGCATATAAACCTATGTTTTGCAATAGAGGATACAGGTTGCTCCCTATTTCTTCCTCAAATTGATTCTCACAATCTCTCCTTTCTCTATGAATCTGTCCAATAGCGCTCTTAGCTCTCCTGTAATCTCGCCGCGGTTGAGCATCTTGGCCAACTCGTAAGTATCCACTGTGGCAAGGGAGTCCCACAGGCCAAGCTTTCTTATCATGTCAAGGAATTCTTCTCTATTAAAATCTTCTTTCTTTGGAAAACTGAGTTTAGGATAGCTCTTCACAGATGCCTTCAAATCAGATCCATAGACAACATCCATGCCCTTGCTTTTTGCGAATCTGACCAGTTTCTCCCTAACAAACTCCAGTTCCTCTGACTTTTCATCAATATTTGTCTTTAAGGCAGCATACTCATTAACAAGCCTCACTCCATCATCTGCCAGGAATTCTTCTGAAGGCTTAGTCTCAATCTCATAAAGATGCTTGAAGTTAGGGCAATTCTGCCTGAACTCGCACCACTCGCAAAGCCCAGACTCTTTGGCAGGAAACTCCTTGCAAGACTCAATCTGCTTGATTACCTTCAGGACATCAGACTTCAGCTGCTCCAATTGGTCATCAGTCCTAACGCTTGTCAATTCCTTGTCAAATGCAAGGAAGTGCCAGACCAGCCTGACATTTTTGGCATCAGGATACATCTTCTTGACACCATAGGAATAGACAGCAAGCTGCCTGTCAGAGTCAAGCTTGTCCTGTTTTGGAAGGGAATTAGAGGTCTTGTAGTCATGGATCTCATACACACCGTCTTCAGCAATCGCAAGCCTGTCTATCCTGACATGCACGGAATATCCATGGATATCAACAAAATCCTGAGTCTCAAGACCGACTGTGCGAGAGCTATTGAACGGATGATGCCTGTTATAATAGTCAGTGATGAATCTCTCGCCCATCCTGCGATAGTTTTCCTGGTCATACTCGTCACGCACAACCATAATGCTGTCATTCCAGTTCTTCTTCCATTCAGAGTTATAATACTCAAGCAACTCAGGAAGAGAGTTTAACTTTTCAAACCTCAAATCCTTATACAGCTTATGCAAAACCTCGTGCACCCTTGAGCCAAGAAAAGCCTCAACAGTCTCCTTAATCTCAGTCTCAAGCTCATCAATATAGTGGAACTTGTACTTTAAAGGGCACTGCTCGAAAGAACTTAACTTGGAATTGGAATATGTTTTCATGCCAAACAGGTAGCACGAATTCTACATAAAGCTTTCTAAATCCAGGTGGCACCAGCCGCAAAAAGATTATTGCCGCTTCTTTATGGTCTCCCAGACACCAATAATGTTTCCTTCAGTGTCGCTAATCCTTGCGTAGTGCCCCATTTCCATGACAGTCATTTTGGGCATCACAATAATTGCGCCATTTTCTTCTGCAAGCCTCAAGCTCTTGTCAAGGGATTTTACGCTGATGACAATCACTGGCTGCTCCCCTTCAGATTGCCTCTTCATTTCACTCATATGAATACACAGCACCGAGCTTACGGACTTTAACCAAAAGTAAAACGCCGCGGCCCAGACAACCTATGCTATTCAGAAGCACGTCTTTTTGTTCGATCGGAATCCATTGTATTCGCTTAGAAGTTTTTCCACGATCGGAATATCTGCCGGAGCAAATTTGTATCCAGGAAGCTCAACAATATCGACCCACTTGATCTGTTCGTGAGCAGACACCTCAAAATCACCTTCATAGGAATCAATAATATATGCCATTAGCTTTATCCTGAAGTCAGGATAGTCATACTTGGAAACACAAAAAAGTTTACCCACTTTTGAATCAATATTGAACTCCTCCTTGAGTTCCCTCCTCAGGCATTCCTCAGGACTCTCTTCTTTCTTAATCTTACCCCCGGGGAATTCCCATAACAAGCCGAGTTTATCAGATTCTTTTCTTTGAGCAATTAAATAAGAATTACCAATCCTGATTATTCCAGCAGTAACATCAATCTCTTTCATGTCATCATAAAACGCCGCGGCCCGGCCTAAATCGTTATATTAAGTAAAGGGCAAGAGTCTTTTCGGCGCCCAGTTTCCCTTATGATTCAATCTCAGAAAAGACATATTTAATCAGCGGCAGATAATCACCCAGGTCAGCCTTGCGCAATGCGGAATAGTACCTTCTGCGATTCCTGTTTCTTATGATCACGAGCGGATAGCCTCTTGACATCAGGATATGGTTCATGACAAGCCTTCCAACACGGCCATTGCCATCAAAAAAAGGGTGGATTCGCTCAAATATTGCATGGAATGTGCATGCAAGCTCAAAGGGATGCATCTTCCTGTTCTTTCTATACCAGGCAATCAGATTGCCAATCTCCAAACCTATCATATCGGCTCTCAAAGGCACAAGGTCGCCGACATGCACCTGTGCGTCCCGAAATTTGCCGGCATCCTCTGTGAGCCCTGACTTCAACTTTCGATGCAGATCAAGCAACAGCTGCGCGGATACTGGTTTTCCAAGATCCTGTTTCATAAAAAAGTAGGCTTCCCTATGGTTCTGTGATTCCTTGATGTCTGCCACAGGCTTCTGGGGGCTCAAACCATGCTCAAAAAGCATCTTTGTATCCTTATAGGTAAGGGAAGAGCCCTCAATCCTATTCGAGTCATAGGTAAACCTTATGACCTTTTCGCTCTCAAAAGCCTTGAGTTGGTCCTTAGTGCCTTTCTTAAGAAGCAGCAGATTTGCCTGACGAATGCCCTCAAACTTCTTTTTATTTGAAAGCAGGAACTCCTTTATGGAGTCAAATTCAAGGTCAAACTTGTGAAGGTCAAGTTTTGAGGGCATGGCCAAGCCAATATAACGCTCAAACTTCTTCCACTTGCCCGGGCCAATCCTGGTCGATTTGACAAGGTAATGATATATCCTGCCACTGATCAGCTTCTTCCTGACAAACACCATTTTAGTCACCACAAATATTAGAAATTTATATATTTATGCTTTTTAGTCACCACAGCA
The DNA here is from genome assembly GCA_043815525.1 of Candidatus Woesearchaeota archaeon. Taxonomy (GTDB): domain Archaea; phylum Nanobdellota; class Nanobdellia; order Woesearchaeales; family JAZDKJ01; genus JAZDKJ01. Next base: position 2,182 of record JBDRIZ010000195.1, on the reverse strand, counting down.
GAGATTATAAAAAAAAGAAAAGACGCCGTGGCCCGGATTTTCTCGAAACCGGAGGTTTTGAGATTTGAAAATCTCCGATTTTCATTTGAACCGGGACATCCTTTCGGAAACAAGCTGTGTGGAATTGGTTTTCCAGGCTTGCGCAGTACCAGGTTGTGCCACCACGGCATAATGTGTCTTTTCGTATTCAATCGGTTCCTATGAACCAAACCTTATCCTAGGTGGCGACCACAGATATCAGTCTGTGTGTATGCCACCGCGGCATAGCCAAACGGGATTCCAGACTGTTTATATAATTTTTGGGAGAAGGCTTATAAGCAACAACTGCGACTGCAGGCTCATGCTGAAAGCAATTATCACAGCTGCAATGCTGATGGCATCCCAATCACCCAGCCTTGACAAGGTAGTCGCTAAAGCAAACGAAGTAAAGAACAATATGACAGAAACCTGCTGGGTGGAGAGAGGCCAGGTTCTGCCTGAAAACAGCTACAGAACAAGAATCCAGATGTGCAAAACAGCAAGGGATGGAGAAAACCTATACATGGCAACTCAGGAAAAAGATTTTCTTGTAATTCAGGAGCACAGGCAGACCGACACAGGCTATTGCACGATTACGCACAGGATTAGCCTTCTGACAGGCGAGTATGAAACTTCAATCAATTCTGTGCGCAGGAAATCCTTTGACTGCTACCTGCCATCAGAGCAGAACCTAATAGGTGTATTGGACCTGCTCTCAAAGTGATATACTCTTATAAGAAAGGATTCTCCAAGTCTCATGAGAAAAAGCCTGGCAAGAACAATTGGAATTGCAGCAATATGCACGCAATTAGGTGCATCAGCAGTAAGCTGCAGCCATAAGCCGCAGGTTTACAAGGTAGCAGACGAACTGCAGAGTGTTGGAAGGGCTGCAGCAGAACTTGCAGCACTGCTTGAAAGGCATGCGGTGCTACCATATTTTTGCCTCTTACAACGCAGCGCACGATACGCGAAAAGCGGACTTGCATTTGCAGAGCACTGCGTGATATATGAGATGGGAAACATTACACAGCCTGGCTTGAAACAAAGCAGGACAGGGAAGGCTTGAGGGGAAAGCTTTTGGTAATGGATATGATTGAAATACAGGGAACCTACAGCAGGAGGCAGCATTGGGAGATCGATGTGCCTCAAGGCACCTATAGGGCGTCAAAGGCTGAGACAATTACCGGGCAAAAGCGCAACTCACACCTGAAGACACACTCAACAAAATTAACATGCTTACAGAATATGTCAGGACTGTAAAGTAGGCTGTCTTCATAATCAATGCCATCAAAGAAAATCGACCGCATCAAATAGACTGGTGGTATGCTCGCTTCGATTTTCTTGTTCTCATTTTCCACTTGAGCGTAAATCGAACCACCAGTGAAACACACTGGTGGAAAATGAGATTATGCTCAGAAGATGGTGTCAGCCCTGGCAGTCCATGACGACAACACTGTCCTGCTTCTCAAAAGAGCACCTGTAGTCATGAGTTGAGAAAGTCCTTTTGGCCAGGGTGCTGTTGAGGTCAAGCCTGTAAATCTCCAACGTGCATGCGCAGCGCTCGCAATGCCTTGCAGAGCCAATTGAAAAGCAGATTTTTTCTCCATCAGAAAAAAAAATAGCGCCTGACGGCATGGAGACAGTGGTCGAGAACCTTGTGCCAGACGGGCTCCTGCACACAAAGTCGCACTGCGGCTGAAGCTTGGAAATAGCAGCCTTTGATTCGTCAATGATGCGGCTGTCAGAAAAATGGTTGGCAAGAGAGAATATCAACGCAAACCCAACAATTACAGCAAGAATGCCAAAGAGAATCCAGATTGTCTGCTCCATATGATCAAGTCTGAACAGACTGGAATATAAATGTTGCCTGTCAGAGCCGAACTTATCAGCGAATCGTCAAACAACTGGTTGGGTGCTGTATATTCTTTCATGAAGTCTTTTTTCATTGCAGCTGATAACATGCTCAAGATAGTCACAAAACTGCAGCCTGTTGCCAAAACTCAATCCAAGTGCCTTCACCGCTGGAAGAACAAGATCTCTTGCCTCGTCAATCTTCATTTGCTGCAGCCCATTTCCTGGCAGGTACTGCAGATGCCGAAGATTAGTTGTCTTATCAGAGGCGCGGACCATAACTACTAATCTGTCCTTGGGCTGAACATATCCT
>JBDRIZ010000194.1:0-2306 GCA_043815525.1 Candidatus Woesearchaeota archaeon | reverse complement strand
AATGTCGTGCATCCTTTCGGCACAAAGGCCAAGGATAATCTATCATCTGATGATGTCATTAGGATTGTCGAAAAAATCAAGCCTCAGCTTACTGTCATAACTCATTTTGGCGTGAAGATGCTGCAGGCAGACCCTCTGCAGGAGGCTCGCGAGATTCAGAAGAAAACAGGCCAGCAGGTTGTCGCTGCAAAAGACGGTTTCTCATTCAACCCAATGTCTTATTCTGCTTCCCTTAGGCAAAAGACCCTTAATCTATATAAGGCTTAGAACAAGCCAGCCAAAAAAGCAGCCTGCTGTGATAAATGGCATTGCAGGATAGAACCTGTCCTGTTTTGCTTTTATTAATAGGATTAGGAGCGCTGTTGCTGCAAACACCGGGATTATCATTGCTTTGAGGAATCCCAAGATGAGTGTGTTGTTTACCATCAGGTTTTTCATTAGCACTCCTGCGAATAACAGCGGAAAACCAATGTCGCCACCTCCAAGAACAGCGTTTCTTGACTCTGTTTTAACCATTTTTGCTGTCTTGCCAGGCAACCTTGCTGGCGCTTTCCTGTAAGGTATGAACAGCCCTGCGAACACTTTTGCGTCGCTCTGGAACTTCGCGAGTTTCACCATGTGTCCTGATTTCCATACTGCGTACATGTCATAAATTGATATCAGTATTAGAAGCATCACTGCAGCAAAGACATTCATTATTGGGACAAATATTGCAGCTAAGCCTCCGTAGATGAATATCTCTGTGAAGTTGTGCACTATGGCATTTGGTTTGAATATTTTTACCAACGCAAGTATTATGCTGACAGCTAGGCTAAACATCTGGCCAAAGAACGCCCCAAATGATATTGTGAGGCACACAACCACTGCCAAAAAGAACCACACTTTCCAGAACATTGGTTTGTTGAATTTAATCAATAGTAGTATAAGCGCTGTTGCTATCAGTATTGCTGTTATTATGTATAGAAACGAGCTGCTCTCTTCAACTGGCGGCCTTTCTATGTCATACGGCAGGCTTGTGAAGGTGATGTTTCCTGTTGCTGCTGTTGCTGCATGGTCTATGTACTGGTTTGTGACTAAGAGCCCCACAACCTGTGCGCAAAAGAATACTGCAACGAGGATTAGTGTCACTGCCACAGTGTGTTTCATTATTTTACAATCTGGCCATGCTGTATATAAAACTGTTGGTTGCATTTTTTTCGTCAAGATTTATATATACCTGATGGCAAACAATCTTTATGATGAAAAAATATATTGACCCCTACGGCTCTGAGCTTGTTGGTGATTATGGCAAGCTCTTGCGGGACTTTGGCATTGAGGAGTTTGATGTAAGACTTTTTCCAGAGCCTAACAGGCTGATGCGCCGCGGCATAATCTTTGGTGGAAGGGACCTTTTGGTCATTGCGGATTGCATACACCATAAGAAGCAGTTTTATGTGTTAAGCGGCATAATGCCTACTGCGCAAAAGATCCACTTCGGTACAAAGATGGTTGTCGAGGGCATAAAATACTTTCAGGATCATGGTGCTGAAACCTATATTCTTGTTGCTGACATGGAGGCTGCTGCAGCAAGAGGCGTTGACCTAAAGACTGCGCGCCAGAATGCCTTGGATTTCCACATTCCTGCATATGTTGCGCTTGGGCTTGACCCAAGAAAGACGATTTTTTATTTCCAGTCAGATAACCGTGATGTCCTGATGATGGCTTACGAGTTCGCACGCCGCATCACGCTTGCTGAATTCAAGGCTATCTACGGCAGCGCTGATCCAGGAAGGATCATGAGCGCTGTTACCCAGGTTGGCGACATTCTCTATCCTCAGTTAAGTCAGAGGATGCCTGGTATCATCCCTGTTGGCATTGACCAGGACCCTCACATGCGCCTTACAAGGGATGTTGTCGCAAGGACCAAGTCCAAATACAATTTTGTTCCGCCTGCCTCTGTCTACCATAAGTATATGCCTTCGCTGGATGGAAGCAGGAAGATGTCCAAGTCAAATCCCGACTCAGTCATAGAGCTTCCAGAGGATGTGAAATCAGCCCAGAGAAAAATAAGAAAAGCATTGACAGGTGGCAGAGCCACAATCGAGGAGCACAAGCGTCTCGGCGCGGAAGTCGAAAAGGACATGGTCTTCGAGCTTTTGAAATTCCACCTTATTGAGGATGACCTTGAGTTGCAGCGAATCCATGATGAGTATAAGGCAGGAATTATGCTTTCAGGAGAAATCAAGCAGATTGCCTGCGACAGGATTGCTGTTTTCATGGAAAAGTTCAATTCTGATCTTGAAAAGGCAAGAAAAAATGTTGACAAG
>JBDRIZ010000193.1:0-3439 GCA_043815525.1 Candidatus Woesearchaeota archaeon | reverse complement strand
AATCATCTGGGCTGCGATTTGGTCTGCGACAAGGGGGAGAAAAAAAGCAGATGGTACTAGTGGTGGCGACGGAAATGGTAGAGGTGCTGGTGCAGGGAATGGTGGTGGGACAGCACAACCAGGTCAGCCACAGCATGCTCCTCAGCAAGTGCAAAACTTCCAGGGGGTGATGCATCCTTAGATGGCATACGTCCAGCTTTCCTGGAATGCGAATCCTTCGACTGACAATACTGTAAGGTATGAGATTGAGCGCAGGATAATGGGTTTGTCTCCGAGGCCAAGCTGGCTTGGCAGATGGTCTTCCACGAATCTCATAGGCGGCTGGCGAAGGGTTGGCAATTGCCCTGGCAGCCAGAATACTTTCACTGACGGCAGAACAATGGTCTGGAGGCGGTGGCTTAGGCCTACCTACAAGAACAATGAGATGATACATCCAGATCAAGCTTATGAATATAGAATCCGTGCAATCAATAATTTTGGTGTTACTGGCACCTGGAGCCATATCCGGGTGGGAGCTATTAGTAGTGGTCCGACTGGTCCGGCAACAAACATGCAGCAACTTGCCACTCAAATCAATAACCTTCCAGGCCAGCTTTCAGGAGCATTGAAGGGAATGGCAGATATTGTCAGGAGATTTATCACATGGCTGAAAAGCTGAACAAGAGTCAAAGACGAGCAATTAATGACAGTATCACTGATGCTGTTACAGGACTCTCCAACCTGCAAAACCGAACGCTTCCAGACACTCCAAAAGATATGTTCAAGGAGCAGGAAAAAATAATTAAAAAACTTGTGGATATATGCGAAAGCTTTGGCTCTCAAATAAGCAATGCATGCCCTGAACTTAGCCAGGAATTTCGTGAACACATGATTAACATTGTCACTGCCAGGGAATCATGTGATGGCATCGCCAGGCAGGTCAAGTCGTGCAATGAGGTTCAATTGTCTGAACTGCAGACTCTTGTGAATTTCGCAGAAATCAGGCAGAAGCTTCAGCAGGCAAATCAGGATAACATAGAATTGATTTTGCAGTCTTTGAATGAGTCGCTGCAGGCTCTGGCTGATGTGAGCCTCTTACCTGAAATCAAGATTCTAAAGCCAGAGCAAGGAGCAGAGCTTGATAAAGCAGAACCTAATAAATTTGTTTTTGAAGCAGAATTTAGAGTGCCCTTAGCTCAAATAGACACAATCGTATTCGGCCTGAAAGACAGCAGGCAGGACTATAACAGATCCTTAAAGCCGCAGCAGAATCCAACCAGTTTCATAACTCATTTTACGCAGAATGGGGTGCAGTTGTTGGTTGCTCCCGCAAAAGTCGCAGAACTTGTTCCTGGAAAGTGCATTGCGTACTTTGAAATTGCTTATGGCAATCAAAAATTTAGGGAGCAAGTGGAATTTGAGGTCATAAGTTCTGGAAAACCGTCTGTGCAGCAGGATGAACTACAGAGAAAAATTGATGAAATCTTGACTAGGCTCAATACTATCCCCGCGAGGATTCAGGCGATTGTTGATGCCAAGGTTGGGACTGCAACAGATGAAATTCGCCGGCTGCTTCGGCAAATGAAATCTGAGCAAGCAGCACAACTTGACAAAAATGCAGATAGTATTCTCAAGGCAGTAGGCAATGTGTCAAAAAAGACCGGTGATATCGAGAATCTGGTCCAAAAGCTGATTGCTGAGCAGGACCCAAAAAAGCTGAAGTCTTTGCTGGATGACATAAAAAAAGAGATTATTAGCAATGTGTCACAACAGATGTCTGCCCTGCAGAACGCGCTATCCTCTTTGTCAACAAAGGGTGATGTGGAAGGATTACTTGCAACATTACAGGAAGTGAATAAGGAACAGGAGACACTTATGAAAGGCCTGCAAGACGTGCTCCAGGAAGTTGGAAAGCTCTCTGAGCAGAACCGCGAGGGTATAGAACAGCAGACCAAGCAAATAGTGGGAATGCTCCGTACCACTTATTATAATCGGGTAAAAAAGCTTGAGCAACTGCTGAAAGCTATTCTGAATAACAGGCCTGCCTTAGTGAGCATATACCACCCAAAGCTTGGGCGAGAGATTAGTCCGCCGACATTGCAGGTGAGGGGGGCTGTTCGGGGTCCTCACCCTCAATATATTATTATCTGTGCCATCTACGGAAGGAGTCTACTCGCATCGAGTCAGCAGACAGTTGTTTCCGGAGGAGTCAGGTTTACCAGTTCTATGGACATTTCCAGATTGCAGCCTGGCAACTGCACCTTGGCAGTCTTTGCTATTCCGCCAGGCATATCTTTTGTTCTCCCGCAAAAACTTGAGGAAAGCACAGTATTTGCTGCAGCCATAGGTATCACAATAGGTGTCGCAGGTGATTTGCTTGAGCTGCAAAAGCTGAAAGACGATATCTCTAGTGAAGAGCAAGAGCTTATTGAGATTGAAGATAAATTAAAAGGTTTGTTGGATAATGAGTTGAATAATGACAATAAACTTGTGCAAGAATTGGCAAGCTTTGTCAAGCCGCTTGTAAGCGCAGACCCAAGAAAGGTATTTACCATTGCTGGTATTGCAAAAGAAGTTGACAAGAACATTCTCTCCCTGACAGGAGGTTTGAAAAAATTCGAGGAGTCAGTGGATGCTCAGGTTAAGAGGCTAGCTGAGCGGGAAGGCAAGATTGTCTTTCGAGAACATGAGGATATGAACAAACTTGCAGAGCAGATAAAGAACCACTTTCTGCAGGGCAGATCTCCTAGCACTCAGCAGAGTGTAGCGTGTATGAATGCTGCAAAATGGCTGCAGGCAAAAATTGGGCAAAGGAACTTGATGCTTGACCAAGTTGTTGAGAAGCTGAAAGAACTGAAGGATTTGCATGTGCTAATGCTTCAGGCATCTACAAAAATCCATAGGAGTGTAACTACTAGTCCGCCCAATATAAAAGATATGTTGAATGCTGTCAACGAGCTGAGCAGTCTTGTGCTTGGAGAGACTAACAAGCTGGAAGATGTGAGGAAAATGCTGTCAGAGATAACTTATTTGACAAAGTCAATTGATGGCCCTAGTAAATTGAGAGAATTAATTAATGCAATAGTTGGCCAGGCACCACCACAAACCCAATAATGTTCAAATGAAAAGTATGCTGAAATATTGGATAGGTTACAAGGAACAGATAACCATCTCGCATGGCTCCAAAACCGCGCCTGGGAGAATAATTAATGAGGTGTGAAGATGTTTGATGAACAGAGATTTCATATGATCATTGTGGAGAAGGTTCTCCAAGAGAGGTGTTATCATGTGGCGTGATGAGCGGTTTCTGAAGGGCGGTTGGGGTATAAACTTTGAAAGCAAGTGGACCCAGGACATAAGGCTTGTTGTTGATGATGAGTCAAAAAGGGAGCTGTCAGAGTTTCCATCCATATTGAGTGAGTTAAGCGAAGCCATAAAAAAAGCCTCTGAAGAGGATGTG
>JBDRIZ010000192.1:0-6302 GCA_043815525.1 Candidatus Woesearchaeota archaeon | reverse complement strand
TTCGAAAAAATGCTTCGTTTTGAGCCCAAACTTTGGATTTCAACCGTAACTGTCAAATTCATCAGGCTGATTTTGATGAATTTTGGCGCTACATTACGAAGGGACTCATAATCATATCGCATCAGCGATATGATGAGCTGTGCCAAAAATCCGATGAGAATCGCTCCACAGAGACTTTTTGTCGTCCATACTCGTAACGGCTTGATATCAATATCATTCTTGAGCGACTGAAACAGCTTCTCAATCGAGTCTTTCATACGGTAGATTATGAGTGCTTCCTGAAGTGTCAATTTCTCGCTTGAAACGAGACAGAAAAACCCTTCTCTACCGGTTATTGAGGCTGTCTGAACAAGCGTTCTGGCCTGGCTCTCAGTGAGTTCCGAAAGCCGGGTCTGATAGGTGTAAGTTATCTTGACGAGAGGATTGTTGAGTATGAACCTCTTGGGCAACGACCTTCCCTTGGTAAGTGCGTGCTGGATTTCCTTTGCTTCCTCAAGTTTCCTCTCAGCAAGTCGAAGCTTCGCTTCGACTTGATCCTGTTGGAGTTGCTTGGAATAATAGAAGTAGTCCGTCCGGCTCGGGTATTCGATGATTTCACCGTAAATCTTCTTCTCAGAGTCAACACAGTTCCTGGCAGAGGGACGAAAGGATTTTATCCGCTTGTCGTCGCTCAAATTGAGTTTCTTTGCAGAGAGGTATTTCATCTTGTGCGCAAGCACAAGCTCAAGGTTGTCCTTTGACTGACCGCCTTTATCAAATACTATCTTTGAACCCTCTTTGATCACCGAACACACTTGCTCAAATGTGGTCTTGAAGTGCTTCTGGTCATTGATGTTGCCTGACTGCACTGTTAATCCAATGGGGATATTCATTGGTGCCCTGAGCTGTGAAATGCCTACGGTGATCTGCTTCTTATCAGGACGGTGTCCTCGGCTGTAGCCATACTTACCAAGCTCTGCCCTGTTCCCCCACAGCACAAAACTTGTCCAGTCGAGGTTCAAATCAGTATGAGGGAACTCATACTGACTAAAGATCTGTTTCTGCAATAAGACGATCATCTCTTCATAGTTCTCACCGACAATCTCCAGGGCACGGAAGAGCGTGCGCTCTTCGAACCCTTCGAGATTGAACTCCTGGAGGACATGCGGGCGATTGATCCAGTCGCTCCCACGACAGATACTCTCGTTTTCGGTTAAGCGATAAGTCACCAGAGCTTCGATAAGACTGTGGAGATTGATACCGCGTTTCTTGAAGCGAGATAGAACGCCTTCAAAGTCGAGTTTCTGGCTGTATTTCTTGACGGCAATGGCTGTTCCAATAGGAAAAGATATATTGTCGGTGTGCCTTATGCTTTCTGTTCGTAGTTTTGTTTGTGTCATTGCAGATCAAGCAAGACTACGAACACATTTCTATTTATATGTCAAAGATGGGGTATATCTTTGCACCAAACAGTACACATAATTCAATATACTAATCCTAAAAAGTAGTCTTTGATTGTACAACATATGGAGAATATTGAATCATATGCGAATACTTGGTATACCCACCTTTAACCAATCAATGATGACATCTGGCTTAAGGCCAAACATATTGCTATATTCAATAGTTGCAACACAGGTACAAGCTTTGCACTCACGTGTATCCACCAATCTGCATGCATTTACAAGACCTAAATCAACACAATTAGGATTGCTGTACATATTAGAGAGAACATCACAACCAGCAATAGTACCATCACTGTTGATATTGAAAAACAACTTTCCTGCATAGCATTTGAATCCTGAAATCTGTTTCCTGGTAAAAAACTTCTTGTAATCAGACCATTCCAATAAATATTTCAGACTTCGCAGAGACATAGCCACAGGAGCTCCTTGTTTTTTTCCTGTGATAATGTGATTCAAAGCTTGTCGGTACTGTTCTTCTTTGGGGTAGAAATCCCAACCGCCCTGAAGCAAATGAAAATTGCATTTAAATCCATACTTTTTTGCATGCTCCAAAACAAAGTCTATGTCCTGTAGGTTATACTTATTTAAGACAGTAATCGTAAGCAAATTTATTTTATTCCTTTTGCAGGCTTCAAAGGCTTGCATCAATTTGCTATATGAACCTTTGCAACGACCACGCTCATGGTTTTTTTTGGTACCGTCAAAACTTAGTGCAAGGCAATCTATGTCTTTTATGACGTCCATTCTCTTTGGCACCAAAATTCCATTGGACACAAGAGTCACATAGATTCCTTTAGATTTTGCACATTTTACAATCTTATCAAAATCTGGCCTTAATAGTGCTTCTCCCCCTACGAAACCAATCCTACAGGTGCCGGCATCATGCATTTGATCAATTAAAGAAAAAACTTGAGCAGTACTCAGATCCTTCTGTTTCTTTCTCCAGATTAAACAGTATTTGCATTTACTATTGCAGTTATTTGTGATTCGCCACATAATATTAGCAGGAGTAAAAATCCCAAATAGATTGTAAGCTAGGACTGCCTTTCCCATCCGCACTGCGTTTAATGCAAACATTCTAAGTTTTTACTACGAACTTCATATAGTTCCATATAGTTCTGGGATTCAATGAGAACATAAAGTTATATTCGGCAGTCCATGGTCTAACACACGCTTTACATGCAGGACTCTTCAAGGATAAAAAGGCGTTCCTAAAACCTTGTTTTATCACATTACTCTGGGATCCCCTAAAACTCCAGTCACAAGGTGCAATGCTGCCATCGCTGTTGATCTCACAAAAGAGTTTTCCCGCATAACAATCTGGATTCTGTTTCCTTTTTATTAAAGAGTAGGGCATGGCAAAATCTTCCCACTGCAACCAGTAACTAAGGATTGTGTGTGATGTCAGCACAGGATATCCTTCCTCTTTCAATTTTTGTAAATCCATGATAATTCTCTTTAACTCTTGGTTTGATGGTAACAAACTTTGGTTACAGTACACTGGACAATAAGTAGTTGGGATTCCTGCATCTCTTGCCAATTCTGCAATTTCCTTAATATGATTCATATTATATTTTGTAATAGTAGTATGGGCAACCACTTTACAACAGTCTTTTGCAGCGTGAATAGCTGCCAGTACTTTATCGTAACTACCTGCACCTCTATGAAGATCATGAATCCTCTTTGGACCATCAAAACTAATGAAAAGACAATCAACCTTTGCGACCACATTAAGCTTTTTTGGCACCAAATAACCATTTGTGATTATAGTGGTATACATACTTTTCTGCCTGCATAAATCAAGGATTTCTCCCATGTCTTCCCTCAACAGAGCCTCCCCTCCAAAAAACCCAATCTTGTGGGTGCCTGCTTCTGCCATCTGACCCACCAAATCAAGAACCTTGCTTGTTGAAAGCTCAACCGAATTTTTTTTGCCTAAACAATAGCGACAAACCCCATTGCATCTGTTTGTGATCTTGAATTTGACAACAACAGGGCGTCGCACACCAAGCAATCTAGCTGTTAGAACACTTTTTCCAATCGCAAGAGATTTTTTCAATGACATATTAGCTGCTGAAAATGAATAGTCATGGTTTAATCACGCAAAGTATAAATACACATTAATATAGTTTTGCCAGAAAGTAAACAGATGTCACACTTAAATAAAACCGAATACAAGATACTGATAACCCTTCTTATAATTTACATTGCATTTGCCGGATACGGTGGGTGGAATGAAAACTCCTTATACGCTTTGACATTGGCTATGGGGTTTGACAATCAACTGACTATTGATAACTATGTTAATAACACAGGTCTTTTCACTATCGACAAAATTTACTATGACAATCATTGGTATTCTGATAAAAGCCCTGGACTTCCCATTATGGGGGCAGTGATAGTCAAAATCTTCAAGTTGTTTACCAATGCGTCCATATCTACTACACAAACATACTCATACATAATTATTTTTTTCTTGGTCATCATCATTTCAGGTTTAGCATCATCACTAACTGCTATCCTCATATTCAGAATAAGCATGTATATATCAAGAGACAACACCGTAGCGTTGATAGCAGCTTTTACGTACGGGATAGGAACTTCCGCTTTCTTGTACGGGACAAGGTATAGAACGCACGCTATCGCAGCATTTTTGGCATTTCTCTGCTTTTATATAGTATATATGTTGCGTAATAGGGCTAGTATAACCCCTCCAACTATACTCATAGCAGGATTTGCAGGAGGGTGGGCAATAATCACTGAGCTTCCATCAACTGTTATCATTGTGAGTATAATCTTCCTTTTAATTATGATACCAAAACAAGCAAAGTCACATAATATTGGTTGGTTTTTTGGAGGTCTACTAATACCCCTATTTATTTATGGGGCATACAATTTGTGTGTTTTCGGAAATCCAATATCAATATCCTATTTTTCCACTACAAGCCCTCCCTGGCCAGACACAGTTGTACCAATAGGTCCAGTAGCATATATGGGAATTTATGTATGGAAATTGGTGACTCAGGCAGACCTGACATATTTGATTGTACTTAAAGAGTCAGTTCTTATTATCGCGCGCAACATTGTGCAATCACTTCTGTTGACTTACCGTGGTTTATTTATATATTCACCAATATTAATCCTATCATTTACCGGAATCACACAGTTCTATAGAAAAGACAGGCAGCTTGCTTTATTCCTTTTATTTCCTTTTATAGTACTACTCCTATTTGTTGCAGGCTCATACGACTGGTGGTGTCACGGAGGTGGTTCTTGCCGAAGGTTCTTGCCAATTACACCTTTTCTATTTTTACCCTTAACTCTTGCCTTAAAACGTATACCTACCATTATTATCGCTGCTTTTGCTGCTGTATCAATACTTATGAATTTGTTAACAGTAAATCCTTATGAGGGCTTAGGAGGCTACCCCTATGGTGTACTAGAAACAACAGTCCGATACACAATTATACAATTTTTTGATACTATTGCTTCGCCACTTTCTGGGCACTACTTACCACTATTCCTGCAATTCGGTCCACAGAGTGGCCTAATAGAAAAAATATTGTGTTTTAGTATCATACCTTTTCTTAATGTCATGATAGTGGTGCCCCTAATATTTATGATCTGGTTTTCGACAGTCAAGCAATTCATCTTCAAGAAGCGAAGATTAGTGGCCATTCTCTTGGTAGTAATAATGGTCATGACATTTGCTAGAATTATTTTCGCAGAACAGTTAGCTTCTTACTCACAAAAGAAGTACACCAATTACTATATGGATAAACCAGTTGAGCCTGCTTTAAGACGTGCTGAAACTCTAAAAGTAATCTTTCCAGTGCACTATTATGAAAAATCGAAAGACAAGATTCAATTTAACATACCTTACATACTCCGAACAAATGGCCCTGTTGTCCCCATGAACGAACAAAACACACACTGGTTTGTGCCTTCCCCAAATTTTTTGGAGAATTACACTGAAGTTTCAATGAGCAATAATGCAACAATTACTCTACTGCTGCAGGAAAAACATAATTTAAGCTATTTGCTTTGTTTACAACTAAGAAGCTTCTCACATGATAGGACACTTGAGGTGTTGCAGGAAAATTCAGTGTTACTACATAGAAAAATCTCCAGGGGTATACAAACATTGGAGGTAACACTTTCCTTAAATCCTGGGGAAAACCACTTGAAGTTTGTTTCTTTGGAGGGGTGTGATTTGCCATACACTAAAAGCGGACAACTAACGCACAACCTTAGATGTGTAAGCTTCTTGTTCAGACAGATACAATTCATAGAAGTTAATCACGCAAGGATTGATGAATTATATTGTAGAGTCAGTAGATCCGAAAGTAAAATATAGTTGTTATCCTTGAAGATAGATAAGGTGGAGTGAGGGCGTGTAGCCCTCAATCCACGTGGATGGTATGTGACACTATCCACAAGCGGGTAAAAAACTTTCTTAAACATATATTTTGCGTTGTTGGGAAGAATTCCCCTTACCAGTTAAGCGACTTTGTGCATGTGCTCCTGGATGCTGTGGAGCACACCGACTTCACGAACAATACCTGTGTCCGCGTTGGTGGTCCTACAGGTGAGACAGTCTTTGCAAGGCTTAAGGACGCTGACTTTGAGAAGGTGAAGAAAGCTTTCTTTGCCTTTCTGAAGGACTGCTTTGCCATCCTAAAGAGGTTGTTACGTAACCGCCAGATAGCTCTGGCTTTTGATACGACTGATGAAGCTTACTATGGCAAAGTATCAGGGCTCTGGATTCACCCACAAAGGCCAGTTGCTGGCAGCACTGGTTGCTTCAAGTTCATAACTGTCAGCTGCACCGACCGCAATACCAAGTTGATCCTCGGA
>JBDRIZ010000191.1:0-4058 GCA_043815525.1 Candidatus Woesearchaeota archaeon | reverse complement strand
GTTGAAGGCCTAAAAGTGCTTTTTGAGGAAAGAGCTCTTGACGCTAACCTTGCTCGTGCTGTTTCTCTTGCTGTGCGCCAGCATGTCTGGTGCAATGTGTCTGGGATCTGCATTGAGTATCCAAATATCCTGAATCTTTCTAACCTTGGCAGCATATGCAACGCAGTTGATGGTTTCAGGTCACTTGGGAATGAGTCCAACCTCTCAACAGTTAATAGCAGCGCGCTTCACAGTGCAGTCTCCTACTATCTTGATAAGCTAGATGTCTCAGCCAATGATATTGTCCAGGAGCTTGTCCTTTTGAATAAGTCTATTGGAAACATGTCGGTTGGGCTTTTCGATGTTCCTTCATGCCAGTTCTTTGCTCCATCAGTTTTGCCAAAGCCTTTTGTCTTTGCAGGCATCAGCAAGCCTGTTCCGCCTCCTGTCGTGCTCGATATTTCCTGCAGGGAGCTTAAAAAGAAGTGCTGTCTTGGTTCTTGCAGCGAGTGCTGCGGCAGTTGCAGCGACAAATTTTTCCCTGTTGTTTTCCTGCACGGCCATGCTTTCAACAAGAGGGTTTCTTACGAGTACAGCCTTGATGCGTTCAGTGGCCTGCAGGATCAGCTCGAGAGTGTCGGGATAATCAATGCTGGCGCTCTTTTGGCAGACCTTCCTGAAGGCTTTTTTTCTGTTTTCAGCGCCCCTTTCAGCATGAAGGCAAGCTACTATTTTGACTTGTACAAGCAGCAGGAAGACTTTGTTGTTGTCCAGACCAAGAGCGAGAACATTGATTCCTATGCTGTCAGGCTAAACGAAATTATCGACAGTGTCAAGCTTGTCACTGGCCGCGACAAGATTGTTATTGTCGGCCATAGCATGGGAGGACTTGTTGCTAGGCGCTACCTGCAGGCTTTCGGCCCTTCTGATGTTAGTAGACTTATTCTGGTTGCTGTGCCTAACAAGGGTGTTGTCGGCAGTACTGCTGACTACTGCCCTGTTTTTGGCCAGAGGCTTGAGTGTGAGGATATGAATTCCGAAAGCCTTTTCATGAACAAGCTCAACAGGGACAAGCCCAATGTCCTGACCTATAACATCGTTGGTGTCGGTTGCGACATGGATGGCTTTGACGGCGACGGAGTTGTCACAAAAGAGAACTCTGTCCTTGACGGCGCAAAGAACTTTTTTGTGAACGGAACATGCAAAGGCGTTGATGTGCTGCACACCTCAATTCTTGATATCAACCGATATCCTGAAGTGTTTGAGATTGTTGGCGAGGCATTGCAATGACGCTATTTTTTGTTACCTGTAATAGCAACAAACTTCTTGAGGCAAGAATGATGATTCCGGGTCTTGAGCACCTTGCTTTGGACCTTCCCGAGATTCAGGAGCTTGACCTGAAAAGGGTTGTGGAAGCGAAGTTAATAGAGGCAAGAAAGCACACTCAAGAAGATATTGTTGTTGAGGACGTCTCTTTGTCTTTGAACTGTCTGAATGGCCTTCCTGGGCCTTTGATTAAGTGGTTCTTGAAGGCTATTGGCATGCAAGGTATCTTTCGGATTGCTGAGTCCTTGAATGATTTGAATTGTGTTGCCACTTGTGTTGTCGGATATTGCAGAGGAAAGGATAATAGTTACTTTGAAGGCTTTGTTAAAGGTAAAATTGTACATCCAAGGGGAAGCTCGAATTTTGGCTGGGACCCGATATTTGTGCCTGCAGGACATCTAAAGACTTTTGCCGAGATGAGCCTTAAAGAAAAGAACATGATAAGCCATAGGAGCATTGCTTTTGGGAAGCTTGCTACACATATAGTTAATAACAACAATCAATAAAAAGTCTGTTGGAGTACACTCGAGCTATACACGAAAATTTGGCAGATTTCTTAAATGGTACAAGTGTCGGTAAAATGCTGAGTACATCACCTATACTTATGCTCTGTATTCGAAAGACTGATCCAAAACGTGAAGGCATGCCCTTTTTCCGGCTCAGGGAAGAGCTTGAAGGTATTCTTGATGAAAATGCTATCCGTCAAATGATAGGTTATTGTACAAAAACTCAAGAACTCCAAGAGTTATCTGGAAAGGGTTATAGGATTCCATTATACGTGCTCACTCAGGAAGCCCACGATGCACTGACTGGACTCTACGGCCAAATGCTGAAACTGGATTAGTGGAAGAACTATTTTCTGTGCGATGTCTATTCCATATCTATCTCTTTTAGAAGCCTGTCTGCGCTTGGGGCAATGTTTTCTATTACCTTGTCTCCCTTTCCGCAGTAGGGACACTTCAGCAGTGCCTGGTTTGTTGGCTTGTGCTTGAACTTGTACTTGCACCTGACGCAGAAGTATGGCCTTCTCTGTTGTGACTTGTCCTGTTTTGCTTCCTTCATCTTCTCTCTGCAATTCTTGCACATTGCCTGGCGCTTCTCGCCGCGCATTATATATTTAACATCAGAAATAGGCACTGTCTTTTTGCACGATTCGCATGTCATCTGACCTACTGCCATGACCCTGTTTATTTGAAACTGGATATTTAAACATTTCTATTTGCCGAAGCATTGCATTCGCTTGGCTGCCTTTTGAGATAGTCCTCCCGAAGCCTAAAAAAAATATCTGGCAATCACAGGGGACGCAGTTATACCATCTTGAGTTTTCCAGTAACTTTGTCTATCAGCTCTTCTCTGTCAGGCCCTATTCCAAGGCAGGTTATTGTTCCTGGCTCTACCACTGTGTGTCCTGCGTCAATTATTAGTGCAGTTGTAAGTTTTGACTCTTTTGCCAGTCTTTCGAATTCCAATAGCTCTTTTTCGTCTGCGACTTTGAGGACTACTTTTTTTGCACCCTGTCTCCTCCATGATTCAAGCCTTTCCTTGCCTGATTTGAGGGCTGCTTCCACTGAAGCGTGGCTTGCCTGCGCTGCCAATTTGCCTTTCGGAAGCTTCAGGTCCTGCCTTATGAGTATTACTTGTTTCATTTGAGGGTTATTGATTTGACTTTGTCTTTCAAGTAAGGGTTTTTGCTCTCAGCTGCCAGCAGCTCTTCCGGAGTTGCGTATTGCCTTTGGATGATTGCGTATATGCGCTTGTTTTCTGTGTATGTCTGCTTGTGCTTTCTCTTGAATGCCTCAACATGCTGTTTTGCTTTCAGCGGTGGGCCCCCCCACTTTCTTTTTGCTGGAAGCTTTTTTTCTTTCAATTTGTACCACATTATTGCCTTTGTGCTCTTGTCGAATTCCCACCCTGACTCGAGTATCGTGAATTCGTGCTCTTTCAGCTTTTCTTTTAGGAATTCGTATGCTTTCAGGAGCTTGCATCCTGTTATGTCTTCCTTGTCTTTCTTGCTTGTGGCAAAAAGGACTTTGTAACCATTCTTTCTAAGCTGTTCTTCCGACGCAGCCCTTATTATGAAGTGCTCTTTTGACTTATTTTTTGTAAATTCCCCTGCTGCTGCAACAAATTTTTCGTATTTTTCGTTGCTTAAGCTTGCTGCTGTGTTTCTTCCTTTCTGCACAGGGTCTATGAGTATGAGTGGGCTTGCCAGTTTTGACTTGTTGACTTCAAGCATCACGTTCTTGTGGTAGTGCATTATGTCAATTATTGTCTTTGGCTTCCACTTTGCTGCGCTGTGCATAAGCCTGTTGAATGTCTTGTAGTGTGCAATAAGTATTTCCAGAACGTATCCTGAGAAGCCGTTTATGTAGCTTTCTGCTCCGTACACTTTTTGCGCCTTTGCGAACTGCTTTAGCAGCCTGACCTGGTCTGTGTCTTTTATGTTTTTCCCCACCCATTTTGCGTGCAGAGGGCTTATGTCTGTGATATTTTTTGCTTGCGACGCTTTTGTTATCTTGAGTATTGGTATTATCTCGTAGGCTATTTTTCCTCTCTGCACCTGGAAGTAGTCCCTGCTTCCGTGCAGTCTTGCTGGCTTCAATTTCTTGATATCTTTTTCCAAGAGGTCTGAGAGCTTTTCGCTTTCTGTTGCGTATGGGAACTGCACGAATATGTCTACGTCGTATATTCCTCTAAGCCATGTTCCTTTTGCCATGGATCCGCCAAGTATTGCTCTTGGGCGTTTCAGCATG
>JBDRIZ010000190.1:0-4974 GCA_043815525.1 Candidatus Woesearchaeota archaeon | reverse complement strand
GCACAACGCAATCAAAAGCTGGAACTTGGAACTATACCGACGACTATACTCAAACAGCAGCTTCAACTCCTCGGTAGTGATATGATAGTTACGCTCAACCTTCGGGTTTCTACCATTGCTCACAAGCATCTCAGTCCCCTCCGATTTTGTGACTGAGGCCTTTGCTGTGCAAACTCAAGGCCTTGGCTTTTTGTTCAGGGCTCAAGTCCTTGGCTCCAGCCAGGTATTCCTCAAAGTTCTTCTTGTGCAGGCTCGCACCTCTTTCCAAAAGCATTGTGAGGAGCAGGTCGTGGATGTCGTATCCTCGGTACTGCTTGCTTTCAAGAACTTGTTGGAGCAGGTTTTTTAGTTCTTTGTCGAATGTGAGCAGCCGGAATTGGAGGCTGTACTTCACGTTTTCTCCTCCTTGCAGGCCATACTTTTTGACGATGTTTCGGGGGATGTTGACGCACAAGCTAGTACCGTTTCTCGTGACTGTGCCTTCGAAAGTCTCGGTTGATTGTTTGCGTTCCAAGTTCATCACATCACCTTTATCAGATAATATCAGATAACAAGTATATAAAACTTACTATAACCAAACACCACCACGAAGAATTGCGGAGTACCGGCTGCGCGTTGAAAGAAAAAAAGGGCAATGGCTACAACAAAACAAGCCAGCCATGGATAAGGGTGGTAATCCCAACCTATCGACGGAATCGACAGGTTGGAAATTAGAAGATGTTGGTATCAGTCGGGATGAGAGCAGCAAAGCACAAAAACAGACTGGTTTCACGACGAGACAACTAGCTGGTGTCCTGGCTACCAGCCATGAATCTATCGTTCAGTGGTTGCAGGCAGCAAACAAGGGAGTTGCAGAAACAGACTGGTTTCACGACCAGACAACTTGCTGACTCCCTGGGAGTCAAGCAATGCAACCTTGTTGAGTGGTTGCAGGCAGCAAACGCACCAAAAAAAAAGAAGATAGACAAGAAATTAAGTGCTCACTCAGGGCACAAGCCCTTAATCCTTCTTTCGGGACTTTAGCATCGCCAGCGCCTCATCAACATCTCGCGCGCCGAGGTCAACCATGACCTGGTCAGCCAACTTTTCAATCACTTCTTCAATCTCAGTACGTTTCGGATTCATTGTCTCACCCCAAATAATCAGGCCTATCACCAAAAGAAGAAAGGCCGGCAGTCACAGGCTCAATGACTTCCTTCAATCTCTTAAACTCTTCGATACTAATTTCACCACGAGCAAGCCGATTAGTCAAAGTCAACAAAGGATCATCATTAGACAAAGGCCTGTTATTGACTTCTCGGACGGCAACCTTTCCTGGAAACTTCCGCAAACTGAAAGTATCATCAACCGCTGCCCGAACACTCTGGTCACTAACATGACTATAAATCTGAGTGGTCTGAATCTTTGAATGACGCATAATAACCCTCACCTTCTCCATAGACACATTCCGCTCAAGCAAATAAGTAGCAAAACTATGCCTCAAAGTATGAAAGTTATAGCAGTGCCGCGTCACCCCACTAACAGTCACCCACTCCCCAGCATACAACCCAGCACGTTGCAAACAACCCTGGTAGTAATGATAAAACCCAGTGAAGTGCGCCGGCTTCTGAGGATCCTTGTGCGCCGGAAAAAGCCAAGGACTATCACCAGTAAGCCGGAACCACTTCTTCAAAATAGGCAACACAAAAGGCCTGATGCTAACAAAATCCTCTCCGGTCTTGCCATAAACCTTTATTTTTGCCTCTTCCCAAATGATGTTAATCTTCTTGATGGTGCAGATTTCTGCTCTTCGCATACCACTCGTGAAAGCCAAGAAGCACATCACAGCGAGGCGACAGTTGTCCATCACAGAAAACAGCTTTATTAGCTGGTCCACGGTAAAATAGTTGGGGACCTTGCGCTTGTGTTTTAACCGCTTTTTTGGAAGGATTGTCTCAGGCTTGCAGGCTTGCATCCCTCGCACAATTTCCGAAAGTTGGTCCGTAGTTGGCACGTCCATCTATACCACCCCTTTAAGCTTGTTTTTATCAGCGTTCTTGAGGTCTTCCAAGCAGTTCCTTATGTCAGCTAGGATTTCCGCCTTAAGGCTTTCTACAGTCTCTTCTTTGCGTTTATTGCGCTCCCTGAAGGCACCATTAAGGCTTACAGTCCCCTTTTTTAGCTCGTCCTGTAAATCTTCAGGTAGCTTGAGAACCTGGACCCATACAAGCACAGCCCTAGGGCTGTAACCGTTGCGCTGCAAGAGGTCAATAAGCACCTTTTCATCTTCCGACAAGTGTTTTCTAGTCCCATTGCAGTACCTAGCTACATGGTCAAAGGTAAGGTAGAGCTCTCTGCCCTTTAGTTCTGGCAGTGTAGTGCTGACCAGCTTCATTACTTCCTGGAGTTTTTGGTGAACTGTTTTCATCGTCGAACCACCTTCAAGAAACCGGTAAGAAGAACAATAAAAACATTTAGTACCAACACAGTACCAAAACACTTTAGAAAGTAACAAGGCTGTAATTCAGCCCCACTACCTGAAGGCGAAAGCTACACTTTGAGGCTATCCACCTTCAAGCATTGGAAAAGACAGGCGTTATTAATAAACTTTCTCCCAAAACAAAGTTGAGTTTTTTTCAGAAACGCTTATTAAGCGCTTTTTCCTAGATTTCCATAAGCCTCTGAGGGTATTTACTACAAAGTGTTACCATCTTGGGAGTTGAATCCAACCAGATTGGTAAATGCCCCGTTCGGTCATCATACGATTTTTTCACATTTAAAATCCGAATTCTTGCCGGTGCAGGCAGTGGAAAAACTCGAGTGCTCACAATTAGGTGCTTGTTTCTCGTGAAGCAAAAGCGCGTGCCAGAGGAGGATTTTTGATTCTATTCCACGCAAAATGAAAGAGTTGGAAAAATCCTGTTGCCAAATTCCTTGCGCGCATTCCTAGAATCCTAATTTCTCCATTTCCATCTCGTAATACTTGTGTTTGTCTAGAAATAGGGCCAGGAAGTATCCTTTCTTTTCCTTGGTGAGTATTGCTCGCAGGTTGCTTCCAAAGCGCTCCACGAAACCGATAATTTCCCTGTTTTTCTTTGATTGTATTGGATTTATGTGCTTCAGTTTACACTCGCGAACCCAATTGATAAGTACTTGCTGCTGAGTCTCCTTGAGGTTATCAAAGCATTTGTTGAAGTGGCCCTCAAAGCGAACATTCGATTCCAGGATAGTTGTTATTTGTGTTCGTGCATCTTCAGGTTGCAAGCTCTAACACCTTCGAATATGTGTCAATGTAAATAGGCAGATTCTTGGCTGTCTTGTATTCTGTGCGCAATTTAGTGTAATCCTCAATCCTTTCGCGAAGCCTGCCACTTAAATCGTGTGCATCATAGCCGAGGCTCAGCGCGTTAATAAAAGTGTCGGATAGTAAATCGACCTTCTTATGCTCGAGCCTCCTGTTGATGTTATGCAATTGCTTCGGATTTAGCACGACAGCCTTCGATACATATTCTGTTTGCAGGATGAAATCCCTCAAGATTTTTGTCATATTCTGTTTCTCAAGAAGAGCATTAACCAACAGCTCATATGTTTGCATAACATCACTTAGCTTAATGTCATACTTCTGTTTTGTCTTGTAAGAGAAGTTTGCAACGCTTATCTGGCACAATGAAGCAAAGAATAGGGAATCAATTGTGGATTCTGGCAGGAAATTCACGTGCACCTTACTCGTCTTATAATCCGCCTTATCATATTTAGAAAAAATAAAGACATCAATGTCGTTGTATTTGTGTAGGAACAGGAATGACCCGGAGAGCATCATGCGTTTATTTTTATGCTTCAGCTCTAACTTCCGAAGGACGCCAACAGCTTCGTCAAGCCTGCTATCAACCATGAGTTCCTTACCCTTCACATTGATTTCATCGATACCGAACAACGCCATCATAGCCTTGATTCTTGGTTTGATGAACTTGTAATAGTATGTGCGTTCATTGCTATTCAAGGACTGGCCATGTAATCGCTTCTTCAAAACGCCAAGCTGGAGCTCGGTAAACACCTTGCCAAGAAGCAAGTGCTCATTTTGCTCAACCATCCGAGTGTTAAGACAATTTTCCATTATATGATAATATATTATCATACTTTTATATATACTTTTCGGTTGTTACACGAGGCGACACTACAGCCCCAAATGCAGCATTGCCACGAGAACTCAGGGAAAGCCCTCAACTTAAAAATTTATGCTTAAACAACAATTTGCACTTTTCACATGCCAAACTTCAAGAACACAGCATTATGATGATCATGTGGTCATGCAACCTATGTATCGATCAATAATCTTAGCATCCACAACCCTGGAAATGGTGCATCATATACAGGCACTTCTTTTTCTGACAAATATGTTGTCATAACTATACAGAAAGGTAAATAATGAATACTGCCAAGCGATTTAGCTGAATATGTCTGGCGTCAGCATCCAAGCGAGCCGCTCTTCAGCCTTCATAGGTTTGCCAGTGCTGAACCCGTACACCTCGTACCTGACGCGACCAATATTCATTTCGGCGCAGTTCGTGAAGGAATTTGGAATCACTTCTTCGCCTGTTGATTTTTCTATGAGCCTTTCTATGCGCGAGCCAGGCATAGTATCTATCCTGACCAAGAATCCCTTCTTATCCCTGACATATTCTGCGGAATAGTTCCCGACTCCTACAATCTTATAATGATTTTCCCACTTCAGGACAGCCTTTTCCAGAATGTTGAATTCGCGCCGACCTGGTGCGGTGTAAGATTTTCGTTGCATCGACGCCACCTGCAGTGCTTGCATGTTTAGGTATCGTGCTGTTTATTTAAAAGTATGCTTAGCTAGACTTTTGCGTTTTTTACAAAGACCTGTTCATTGAGTATTTTTTTGAATTCTTCAAGGTTGGCTGCTTTTTTCTTCAGCCACCTGACTCCTTTCAGTGCTATTAATCTTAGGTATCTGCACCCTTCCCCTATCGT
>JBDRIZ010000189.1:0-2585 GCA_043815525.1 Candidatus Woesearchaeota archaeon | reverse complement strand
TGGAAAAAACCTTGAGAGCAGGATTGCAAACAGCAACAGAAACACTGGCTGGAAGCCGTACAGGCTTGAGACAATAGGAGCAGGGCCAGTAGACAAAGCGAGACTTCCCAGAAGCATCGCAAGCACAGCAACAACGCTTGCAGCAAACAGCAGCATCTTGACTCTCAAAGGCAGCCTGACAACGTTTCTTACATCAATCCTGTTCTTTGGAATCAACAGCAAGCAGAGTGCAGCAAAAGAGCTGCCTGCCACAGCGAGAAGAGTTGCATCCAGATATGCCAATTGCACAAGAGCCTTTTTTAAGAGTATTAATGAGGCTGCTATCAGGAAGCTGCTGAGCACCACGATAGGCAAGACAGGACTGATAAACCTGCCCCTGCCATTTCTTAGCGACACAAGAAAACCGCCTGCAAGCAAAAAAAGAAAGCCAAAAATCATCCGTCCTGTAAGCACTTCCGACAAGAAGATGGAAGACAACAAAAGCACAAAGGCAGGAGTAAGTTGCCTCAGAGCCACAACTCTTGTGGCCTCCTCTTTTGAAACAGCAACTGTGTAACAGAAAGCTCCCAATAATACCAGAACACCAGAGAGTACAGCAAAAATAACTGATGGTAACGACAGGTTTGTAAGTGGACGGAAAATAAATAACAGCAAAACCCAGGAGTTAATAAGCATCGCAGCAGTCGTGTAAACCAAGGGTTTCCTTATCCAAGAAGTGATAATGTATTTGTCAAGAACATTTAGAATAGCGAAAGTCGCAGCAGCATATAAGGTAAATAGGATATAATTCATCAGTACACCAGCCACAAGCCGACAAACATTATGGCAATTGCAATCCCTTTCTGCAGCAACACTTTCTTTGATAAATCCTCACTTATAATTTTTGGCAGGAACACTGTGATAAGTATTGTGAACAGAAACATGGTCACAAGCTGAAAACCCCACAGTGCAGATATGACTGAAGCAGGAGCAATAGATAAAGCCTGTATGATAACAATAAGAGCTATGACAGTCAGCGCTTCATTTGAAAAAAAGACAAGCTGCTTTGGCTTTCGCATGGACTGCCAGACAGAGTAAGTATCCCTGCGGATTGTTGGGACAAGCAGCAAAAGCAGCGCAGGAACCAAGCTGCCAATGCGCATCCAGACAAGCAAGTCAAAAGGAGGCATATCTGACAAAAGGTATTTCTGGCAGACAGTTGCTGCTGCAACAACAACGCTGTTCATAGCAGCAAAGTAAAGGGCAGGCCTCAGCCTGAAAACACCTTTTGTTCTTTCTGTTGATATGACAAACGCGCCAACGATTAAAAAAAATACTCCCAGGATTACAGGCAACGCAAGCCTCTCACCCAGGAAAATAAAGGAAAGCATGAACACAAATATTGGCGAAAGCTGCAAGAGAGGCACAACCCTTGAGGCATCATCCAAGAGCATTGCCTTGCCATAAGCTGCAACAGAGAGAATAAAGCTTGCTCCGACAACAAGGGAAAAAACAATAACTCTGATATCAGGCACCTGCAGGCCAAAAAATGGAACAGCTAAAAAAATACTGCACTCCAACATCGAAACAAGAATTGCAAAACTCCAGGGCTTCATCGAAGTGCTTGATATGACATACTTGTCAATTATGTAGATTATAGATAACAAAGTAGTTCCAATAATAGTCAGAAGAACATAGTTCATGGCTTGTGGCCCCACTGAATAAGAAGGTCAAAACCTAGTTTTTCCAATCCAAGTGGTGTGTCGCAGGCCCCAAAGCACGAGCCAGCCCAGATGACGCAGCGCGCTTTCGTCTTTGATTCTATCTCGTCAACAATCCTGTTTGCAACAGGCTTCAGGCCGTCAGGAAGCTGCACGCAGACAAGCCTTGCCTTCTGCCTGTTTATTGCCTTCACAACCCTTTCGAGCTCGAGGTCGTATTCCATGACTAAAAGAATATCTATGTTGCTTTAAAAAAGTTTGTAGAACAAGTTTTAAATACAAGGGCTGGGGAGATACTGCAATAGAGGTGGTCAAATGTCTTTTAAAGAACAGCTTGTAACACTAAAGGATAACTGGCTGATTATTGTTCTCATTGGTCTTGTCATCCTGCTCTTTGTCGGAGGAGGGAGCATCACAAGGTCATTTGGCGCTATGAGCCTGGGAATGTCTGAATCATTGATGGACACAAGCTATTCGAAGAGCAGTTACGGCGGCTATGCTCCATCATACAGCCAGGATTTCGCGCCTGAAGAACAGGAAAGAAAGATAGTAAAGACAGCAAACCTCGCAAGCGAGGTTGAGAGAGGAAGATTTAGTGCTGCAGAAGAGCAGCTAAGGTCTGTAGTAACAGCATCAGATTCATATTTGCTCAACCAGAACGCCAATACATACGGCACCGGAAGAAATGAATACAGGCAAGGAAGCTACTCAATCAAGGTTGAGGCAGGAAAATACGAATCAGTTGTCATGCAACTGAGGAATATCGGAAAGGTGACAGGATTCAGCGAGAATTCAGTTGATATCACAGGAAGCTACGTCAACAACGAGATAGAGATTGCTGCAGAAAAGGAAAGGCTGAGAAGATACAACCAGCTCTACGACCAA
>JBDRIZ010000188.1:0-3028 GCA_043815525.1 Candidatus Woesearchaeota archaeon | reverse complement strand
CAGATGAAGGACACAGCAGCAGAGTACAGGAAAGAGACAGGATACCTTTTCGGAGTGTCAAGGACTCCAGCAGAAAGCGCAGCATACAGGCTTGCAAGAATAGACATGCAAAGATACCCAAACGCAATAGTGCAAGGAGACAGGGAAAAAGACGCAGTGTACTACACAAACTCAACACACATAAGGCCAAGCGCAAATGTCGGATTGATAGACAGGGTGAAAAAAGAGGGAAGCTTCCACCCGCTCCTTGACGGAGGAGCAATGAGCCATGTGTGGCTTGGAGAGGGAAACCCAAGCCCTGAAGCGATAACAAAACTCACAGAAAGAATAGCAAGAAACACTCTGACAAGCTATTTCTCATACACAAGAGATCTTACAGTGTGCAACAAGTGCCTGCACACAGTAGCAGGAGTCCTGCAGAAGTGCCAGAAATGCGGCAGCGCAAACATCGACTGGATAAGCAGGATAACAGGATACTACCAGAGAGTCTCAACATGGAATAAGGGAAAACAGCAGGAATTTTTAGACAGGCAGAGGTATGCGCTGTGATGCAGGAAATCCTGTCAAAGATAATGGAGCAGACAGGCTCTGACGGAAAAAAAGGATGGCCATGCGCAGTAAGGGACAGGATAGCATACCCAAGCGCAAAAGAGGAAATCGTTACAGACGCAAACGTCGCAGTAACATTCCTATGGACTGTGAGAGACGAGATAATCCCCAATCTTGAGAAGAAAAACTTGGCGCTTGCAAGCAACTTCTACACACCATCAGGGCTTGTCGGAATGATAAGAAACATCCTTGGAAACCCCTATATAAGGTACATAATAATGCTTGGGGAAGAGCAGGGATGCAATGACACGACAAGCGCAAATGTTCTCAGGCAATTCTTCGAGAAGGGAATAGGCAGGGACAGGAAAATAGCAGGATTTGAGACAGCAGTGTACTTTGACCTTAACATACCGACAGAGATGATAAACAGGGTGAGAGAAAATGTACAGTTAATAGACCTGAACAGGAAGATGCCAAAAGCAAGATTCAAAGAGAAGATACAAGAGGCAAACAAGCTGCTCTTAACACTCGAAAAAAAAGAGCCATTCCAAAAACCCATGGTTTACGGATATGAGGAAACAACAGAGTCATACCCCTATGAAGGAGGACCCATAGTAGTGCATGGAAACACAATCCCTGAGACATGGGTGGAAGTGATACGAAACATCAATAGGTACGGATTGCCAAACCTCATGAACGCGAACACAGACCGCTGGGTGAAGGAAATAAACAACATGGTGGCAGTAATCCACGACACACAAAACACAGACCTAAGCCTAAACCCATTCCTTGTGCCACTAACAAAAGAAAAGATAGAAACCTACCGGCAGGAAGTCCTGTCACCGATACTTCCCAAAGGAAAGGCATACACATACGGAAACAAGCTAAGGGCATACCAAAGCAATGCAACAGAAGTAAAAGAGATGGTAAGCAGCAGCGACTACAAGGACTGGGAGTTTGGAAAAGGAGAGCATCTGAACAAGAATGTGACATACAAAGACAATATTTCCGAGACAGACCAGATACAAGACATAATAGACGTTCTCAACAAGGATAGGTACTCAAAGGCATGCGTTGCAATAACCTGGCGACCACAAGAAGAACTTATGAGAAAGCACAAGAGCAGCCCATGCCTAGTCATGATACAGGCAATGGTGCAGGACGAAAAACTCAATTTGTTCGTGTTCTTTAGAAGCCATGACATGGTGCAGGGCTGGCCAGAAAACGCATACGGCTGCGCAGCAATACAAAAATACATAGCAGACGCAATAAGAACAGAGACAGGAACAATCACAATAGTGTCAGGAAGCGGCCAGATATACAACAACTACTGCAAACAGGTAGAGGACATGCTTGCAAAATATCCAAAAAAACTTAAGCTGTATGATCCTCGGGGAAACTATTTGATTGGGATAGAAAAAGAATCAATATTTGTACATCACACAGACCAGGCAAACGGCAGGGTGCTTGAGAGATTCGAGGGAAAGACAGCACGAGAAATAAGAGACAAAATATTCGAGAAATCAGAGATGAGGCCAGACCATGCCTTTTATCTTGGAACAGAAATACAGAAAGCAGAAAACTGCCTGAAAAAAGGATTAGCATACGAGCAGGACAGAGCATGAACAACAACGGAAAGACGCTACTCACAGCATTTGGAGACTTAGTGGAGCTGTCAAGGGAAAAAATCAAGCAGTCGCTACTCAAAGAGACATCGATAACAGAAGAGAATGCGGCAAAAATAGCAGAAGAGAGCTACAAAGAACTGGTGAGCATGAAAGTGCAGAAGAGCACAAATCTCCTGCGAGAGGTAGTGTGCATAAAGCTGCTTGAAAGCAATCTTGTAAAAGAGAACAAGGAATACTCAAGGCTGGGCCTGCCAATCCATGACATAAGAAAGACTATCTTTGTAAGAGACAAAGAGAACGCCAACACGAACTACAATGTCGACACAATACACAAGAAGCTTGCAGACTCCATAACAGGACAGTACACACTGTTCTACCTCTTGCCACTCGAAGTGAGCAAGGCGCACATGACAGGACAGATACACATACACGACCTTGACTATTTTCCGACAAAGCCATTCTGCTTCGAGCACGACATAAGGTTCTTTTTGCGGCAAGGGTTCATGTCAGACGGAAAAGGGATACACACAGCTGTGTCAGGGCCAGCAAAATCACTTGACGTTGCCTTAATACATGCAGCAAGAATACTGATACTCTCGTCAACATACTTCTCAGGAGGACAGGGATACGACAGCATGAACCTGTTCCTCGCACCATACGCAAGAGGACTAACTGAAAAGCAGATACGCCAGGCAGTGCAGGCATTTGTCTTCGAACTCGACCAGCTCGATGTGGTGAAAGGAGGCCAGACACCATTCACATCAGCAAGCCTTGAATTCAACGTCCCAAAATACCTAAAGGACGTGCCTGTTGTCCTGCCTGGAGGAAAACTTACAGAAAAAGAGAGCTAC
>JBDRIZ010000187.1:0-2926 GCA_043815525.1 Candidatus Woesearchaeota archaeon | reverse complement strand
TCCTTCAACAGCTCGTCAGGCAGGTCCATCAGTGTCTCGTAATGCTTTTTTGGAATCAGCAGCGTGTGCCCTTTGCTTACAGGACTAAAGTCAAGAAACGCAAGAAAATTGCTGTTCTCGAAAACCTTGCTGCTGGGAATTTTTCCCTCTACTATCTTGCAGAAGATACAATCGCTCATTTCTTTTTTGCTTTCTTTGGTTTCGGCTTCTTTAGTTTTGGCCAAGGGTCATATGTTCCCCACCAGAACATGCAGTCAGTGCAGTAGTATCCCCACACCCCAAGCCATTTGACTGCCAAAGGCTCCTTGCATGTCGGGCACATTTTTGGTACGAACTCGATTTTGTCTTCCATAGATAATTCTTCTGCCATCATAACTTGCTCTTGACCGCCTTGTCTGATATTATCGCGCTGTTGCCTGAGGGGTCTTCGATAATGATCTTCAGCCTGTCCTGGCCGTATAACACCTTCTGCAGTTTCTTCAGAAGGTTTTTTGCCTTTTTTTTGTCTTCGTCATCCTCTGCGCTATCCTTCAGAATCTCTATCTCACGCTTAACCCTGTTGAGTATTCCTTCCACATTTGTAACATAGCCGTTGCTCGCAGGACCAGGAGTTATTGTGGTGATGTGGGGGATTTTCACAGTTGCCTGGCTTGACTTGACGACCCTGATTCTGAGGTCAGATTCGCTTGATACCTCTACTGAGTACTTTGTAGGCTCATGGGTCTCTGCAGGCTCGATGTCTGCCTTGTGGTACTTACAGTTATCGCAGGCCATGGAGAACAAGAATACCTTGCCGAAATATGGCACTTCCATTTCTGACTCTGTGAGCGTCAGATTAGGTGCATGGCAGATAGGGCACACCTGATCCTTGAGTTCATTGATTTCGTCCATGAATAAAAAAACAAGAAATAGAATTTATAATCTTTTTGGTTCTGAAGGATACAAGATTATTCCTCGCGCAAATCCTCGTCTGAGTGCGCGCTTTTCATCACATCCTCTGTCTGCTTGGTCCTGTGTATTGTGGCAAATGATGGCGTGATGACAATCCAGTCCTCTCCGAAACCTGCAATCTCTCCCTCAATAGCCTCAGTGGTCTTTTTAAGCTTGTTTATCGCCCTCTTGAGCTCAACTAAGTCCTTTTCCTTTAGAGGCCCAATGTTTACCAAGGCTATTGTGTGGCCTTGCCTTAAAGCGTCAAGGATTTCCTTTACGTCCTCAAAATCCTTTATCATGAATGGCCTGACCACTATCTTTGACCTGGTCTCATCAGCCTCTGTCTCAAGCTCTACGTAGCCCTCCTCAGCTTCATCCTGCTTTGGACTTACCTTTGATCGTAAACGCGAGAAAAACCGTCTCATTTTTTCACTCCTCCGTCGATTTACAAACTAATCACTACGCAATAACCATCTCAATCAAATATATAAAACTTTTGTTTTGAGGCAATAAAGGGAAAACTTCTTATTAATTAATGGCAACTCCGAACTCATGCCTGAATTAGTAGACTTCATTTCTGCGCGAACCAGATTGCGCAATCCTACTACAGACCTTGAGACAATTGCAAGGTATAGGAAATTGGCCGAAATGGATCCAGTGGCAAGCTCACATCGATTATATGAACACCTTCAACGATTACGGCCAGTTAATAAGCATGGTGCACACATTTTATGGAATGCATATGAAACATCCTCAGTTGCAAGGCTACTCAATATCTATGGTTTGCATTATGAGCATTTAAGTAAATGTGATAAAATCGAGGGGCTCAGGCAATGTATGGACTACTTTGGGGAAATGTTCACGAGTCGAACAAGAACACTAATAGGCTACTTGAACGAACCTCTTCTTGTGGCTGATATTATCGTTAATCGAGAGTCCTATTTTCCAGACTACTGCTTCTCATACCAATATTTAAGAGCCAACACCAAAACAGCGGAATTCGCTGGCAAACTGCCTGAGTTCGGCTTGGCAGGTATAGGCTTTGCGTTGATGACATCAGAAGATGCAAGCCTGCCTATTTTCCACAGGTTCTTTTCGAGAGTTCCCTCAATGTTGGATAATACAGTCACTTTGATTGCTGCCAGAATTTTTTCATGTGTAAATGATCAGTCTTGGACAGATTATGAGGAAATGGCAGATGGTGTTCTCTGGGGCCTAAAAGATAGTGTGCTTAAAAAAATAAGGGAAAAAAAGTGGATTGACCTTACTTCTTAGGAGCTTCCTTGCGCAGGCGATTTATCTGCTTGATGACTACGAATATGGCCAGCGCTATTATGATGAAAGTGATGACTACGTTGATGAAGTTCCCGTACGCTATTACTGGCGCGCCTGCTTCCCTTGCTGCTGCAATTGTCGCAAATCCCTTGCCTGACAGGTCTATGAACAGGTTTGCGAAATCAACTCCCCCAAGCAATAGCCCTATCGGAGGCATTATAATATCGTTCACCAAGCTGTTTACAATGTTGGCAAAAGCTGCTCCGATAACAAGACCTACAGCAAGGTCTACAACATTGCCCTTCATAGCAAATTCCTTGAATTCAGAAAAAAAAGCCATGTTTTACCACCCCTGTTATGCAAATTGGGATTTGCAGGTAACTATATATTTTTATCCCTTTTGACTCGGATGATTCCTGGATTGGGGGGGCAATCTTTATATATGAAGCAGGATAAAAAGCTATGCCATGGACGAAATTAATATTATTTTGGATGGCAAGACAACTACTTATAGGTCCGGAATAACAGCAAAAGAGATTTCCGGAAAAGACAAGAGCATCCTTGTGGCAAGATTCAAGGGCGAGCTGATAGACCTGTCAGCAAGCCTTTCTGAAAGCGGAGAGCTTGAGTTTATCACTTTCGACTCTGATGAGGGAAAAGAGATATTTCGGCACTCAAGCAGCCACATCCTGGCGCAGGCAGTTGTGGAGCTTTTTCC
>JBDRIZ010000186.1:0-2902 GCA_043815525.1 Candidatus Woesearchaeota archaeon | reverse complement strand
TCTCACAAGAATCATTAATGACATGCAAAAAAATGATCCTGTAAATGGAAACCACGAAATTAAGAATTTCGCAGAAGCCCTAAAAGAGACTGCAGAAGGACACCAGTACCTCAAGAGAAAAAGAAAAATCCACGCCGGTGTGCAGAAACAGTACAGCACATTCATCAAGGCACTTGACTCACTTAAGGAAAAAGCAGAAGGGCCAAATATTGACAGCGTGTTGGAGAAGGCAGTCAGCGCACCGAAGGTATATGGAAGCAAGGAAGAGCAACTCCCACTTGGTTTTACTAGAGGGTCAAATATTGTGCCAAAGGATCAAGGAACTGAGAACGCCAAATACGCCGGATACAAACAAGAAAGTTATACACATCAGCATAAGAGAAGTACTTTCGGCAGGAGATTAGGCAAGACGGTTGCAGCAGCAATTGCTGGATTGTACTTCACACTTGCACCAATGCCAAGCCTAGACAGCATGTTCAAGAATTCTCAGAAGTCAGAGCAAACTGCTGACTATAATCAAAATGCATTGGCAGCAAACGAAACGCCTGGAAACAAAAGGGTGCTGAGCACAGACAGAGACCCGTTCGAGCCACAGTATCCTGCAAAAGGCAACTCGAAACCTGAAAGCAGCACATCAGTAAAGGCAGCAAGGAAATGCGTGCAACCACCATACAAGCCATCTCCTAGAGTCCCAGTCATGCCCCTGAAGGGAGTTATCAAGGAAACGGGCAAAGAATACACGCTCAAAGGAGGAAATGCCTTGAACGAGATTTCAGGTACAGGTGGAACAATAATAATCAGAATGGGAAATTACCAAAAAATACCTGCCCCAAGAATAGTTGATGGTGAAATATATGAGTCCAGGTTCGGCATCCAATACAACAGCAAAAATCTGAGGCAAACAGTTGAAATAAAGCTTGAGCCAGGAAAAGAATACTCATTCAACGCAGGACTGATGGCTGACGCCACACTTAGCGACGTTGTGAATAGCTGCTGCAAAAATCTGATCTCAAACGTGTACGAATCTGACAAATTCAGGATAAAACTGAAAATACCTGGGAAGGAGATCACTGAGGAGAAGATTACTGAGGAGAAGATTACTGAGGAGAAGGAGATTACTATTCCTAAGAAGGTACTTGTTCCTCGTGTCGGTTGTTACGAAAAAGCACCAGAAGGGGTGTCAAAAACTTATAAGTTGGCGTCGCTTCCAGCAAAAAATCTAGACTTTTTCAGGCAGGGAAAAGACGGGGGAAGGCCAGATTCATGGAAGAACTACGAGCCAAAAGGAGATGTCTTTGCAAAATCACTAACAGACGAAATAAACAACCCGCGATGGTCGCTTGACAACAAATCAGTAAGGCCTCAAGACAATCTTGAAGCGAAGGTGTACAGAGACAGCGAGTTACTAAAACTTGCAGAAAGTGATGTGCAGGCAAAATACGACAAGGAGATTCCTTGGGGAATGACGGGCCAGAAACTGGTAAGCGTTGAACCTGTGAAAGGAACAGCATGGCAAAAACTGACTTACACCGGAAACGGGGAAGGCAACAGCGTAACAGTAATCGAGGCGCCTAAATGGCACACATGGCAGGGCATAGCACTTGAAGATCCAACAAATGGAAATTACCGGATTATCGGCTACAAAGACTACAGCATTTTTGACAAATCAAAAGCTGCAGCATGGGAAATCGGAGAAATAGAATTTGCCAGGCTGGTTGGAAGCGGAAAGTTACAAAAATTCCTTGACAACCAAATCGACTGGAAGTATGGGCATGCACTAATCAATGTAATCGGCTCCACTCCAGACAGCCTGTCAAGAGTGTACATGCTGAGAAAGGGAGCACAAGTGCCTGAGAGCATCAGGAACAACTGCGAATGGAAAAAGATAGTGCTCATATACGGAGCAGTAGGACCTGGAGCAAACGGAGACGCAGTTACAGGCCAGACTGCACCTACAAATACTCAAACTGCCCCAGTCAACGCACCAACAGCACCTGGTTGCGGTCCAGGAAACAGGTGAGGTAGCAAAATGAAGACATTACTGGCACTAATCATTTTCATCGTCTTGGCTGCAAGCGCATATGCATACCCTGTGCAGATAGATATCACAGGAGGAGACCTGTACACACAACTTGCGAGCGGCTCCTGTACAGTGCAGCAGAGCGGAAACAGCTATATAGTTAACGGGTATGGCTATTGCACAACATACGAGTGGGTCTACGGCGGATGCCTTCCAGGCTACACAGGATACACAAACACTGATGACAGCAATGGCTACGGGCCATGGCCTTTCAACTATGCAAGACAAAAAGCAACAAACTGCCAAGCAGAAGTCTGCTGCCTGAACCTAGTACCAGACAGGATAAGACTTGGACAGACCATCTCTGTCAACCCAACAATATATTCACCTTTGGATTTTGGTGCAGCAGAGCCACGTTACGCTCCTTCAAGCATACAACACTATTATTCTGTAGATGTCAACACACAATTCATAATTGATGGCTCAACAATATCAACAAAAAATAACAGGATAATCTATGGTGGCAGCACACCGCTCAGTTTTTCTTACACGGCACAAACTTGTGGAACACATACAGTCACTGTCAAGACAACAGTGCCAGACTGCCAATGCGTAACAAGCCTGCAGGACAGCGTAACAGACACATTCCAGGTTTATGTCTGCGAGCTTGACAGCGGATGGGGAGATGGCCATCAATACTCGTGCAATGCAGACCGCACATACAACCAGTGCAACGGGGATGGATGCGGATACTCAAAAGTAAACCTATGCGAGCACAACTGCGGAGCAGACTATGAATGCGACGGAATTGCGCCTGGTCAGGGGAATTGCGACAGCCAGTGCAAGTGGCATGCAGTATGCGGAGACGGCAAGATAAGCGAC
>JBDRIZ010000185.1:0-3347 GCA_043815525.1 Candidatus Woesearchaeota archaeon | reverse complement strand
TCTCACAAGAATCATTAATGACATGCAAAAAAATGATCCTGTAAATGGAAACCACGAAATTAAGAATTTCGCAGAAGCCCTAAAAGAGACTGCAGAAGGACACCAGTACCTCAAGAGAAAAAGAAAAATCCACGCCGGTGTACAGAAACAGTACAGCACATTCATCAAGGCACTTGACTCACTTAAGGAAAAAGCAGCAGGACCAAATATTGACAGCGTGTTGGAGAAGGCAGTCAGTGTACCAAAAGTATATGCCAGCGATGGAGAACAGCTAGGTCCTGATTTCTCTGGATTTTCACGAATAGTGCCAAAGAAAGAAGGCAATCCAACTTACTGCTACCCAAACACGCAGTTCGGTGAGCGCGTGTCTGGAGTAGGCAGGCAGCTTTTTAGTTACGCAACAGCTGGTGCTAATGCACTCAAGCCTGCAATGCAGCGTTACGCAAGCGAACACACTTCACCAAAACGAGCAGCATGGCACAGTACTTACAAACCTGGAATAGGCAGGAGATTTTTTCAAAAAGCAGCATTCGCAATGATGGGCATTAGCGTGTTACTTAACGGCAGCACAAGCATCGACACTAAAGCAAAGGAAGGAACACAGCATGTAAAGAGAGTAGAACAAGCCAGTCTGCTTGGAGATTATTTGACATCCTTGCCTAAAGAAATAGGTGGTGCAATAAGTGATGCAATTTTATCTCAATACACTGGAAGTGCATTGGCAGCAAACGAAAATCCTGGAAACAAAGGAGTGCTGAGCACAGACAGGAACCCTTTCAAGCCACAGTATCATGCAAAAGCCAACTCAAAAACTGAAAGCAGCACATCAGTAAAGGCAGCAGAAAAAAAACCTGCAAA
Source organism: Candidatus Woesearchaeota archaeon (assembly GCA_043815525.1). GTDB lineage: Archaea > Nanobdellota > Nanobdellia > Woesearchaeales > JAZDKJ01 > JAZDKJ01. The sequence continues at coordinate 2,489 of JBDRIZ010000185.1, read as the reverse complement.
CACTAACAGTTTGGTAGGCTTCCTGACGAGAGAAGCAGAACAGAAGCAAAGGGGAAGGACAGTAATCTATGCACCTACAATAACTCATAATGATGGGACATCTTATGAATTGAGAAGTGGAGCAACACCATACAACAAATGTGGAAAATCCTCAATAAGCTTTCCAAAACATCTCCCAAGGCCGTACCCAAAAACACTTGAATGGCAAGGAACAGAGTTCCCGCCAGTAGAAACACTGGAAGTACTCATCAATAACAAATCAGTACGTAAGGTCCACAGGACACCTGAAGGGTTATCAGGAGATAAAATACCATTCGAGCTTAATCCAGGAGACAGTGCAAAATTCGTGTACAGGCTTGACGTTCGCAATGACCCCTTCACACAGTTTGCACTCAAGTGCCTGAATGCAAAAACACTCGAGCAATCTATTGTTGGGTATGGACAATGCGAAGCACCCGGTGTTCCTCCTGAGAGGCCTCGTGTTCCTCCTGTTGTTCCTCCTGGTGTTCCTCCTGAGAGGCCTCGTGTTCCTCCTAGTATTCCTCCGAGTTTGCCACCTGAAATTCCAGCATGCGCTGTGGAAGACTACAAACTAGGAGATGCAAAGACTGTAGAGATAGCAAACATAGCATATCAGGAGATGGAGCCTTTCCAGAGCTGGAATGGCAGGTCATCCGACATAGTCAAGACAGGAGACCGGTACACCATGGGCCTTGACAAGAAACTGAGAAACAAAACCAAAAGCAGAATTGAAAATTTGTTTCATCCTTGGAAAAGTATCCATGAGGTCTCTGATATCGGAGCCAAAATTGAAGACGGTAAGGATGAGTTATCAGACATAATATATGACCTGTATGGTAAGGATTACGTCCAGACTCTCAACACACAAAAGAATAAGGAATTGGCAGAAGGCAAAGACGCAGAAAACATAGCATACAATAAATTATTCTTTTCAGGTGACACAAGAGGAGATAATGTCCTGAAGTTAACTGGAGAAAATTATCACAGGGTGAGATGGCTAGCGATCAATGACACACAAGTGCCTGGGTTTCAACCAATCCAAATAGAAAACTATGCACGCATTGGAGGTCCTGACAAGGCAGTTGCCTGGAGAATACAATTGCTGGAGCTGCACAGACTGCAAAATCTGGATGAGCACAAGAAGGAGGGCGGACTCAGGCAATGGCTCAAAGACCATCTTGACATTAACAGGTACAGCAATGCTTTCCTGATAGTAGAGGATCTCTCTACTCCTGTCGGAATGAATACAATATACTTGTACAGGCAGGGAGAAGGAGTTGCTCAACAGCAGTCAGCAGGCTTGGCAGATTCTGCGAATTTGTTAGGTGTGATAGGCTCAGTTGGTGCGATGGCAGGAACGGTTGGAAACACACCAACTAAATCTGGTCAGTCCAGAATCCCAAGAAGAGCGCCGAGCAGAATACCATGCGAGGAAGGCAGAAGAATAGTGTTAGGCTGGGAGCAGATTGGAGGAGCAAACGGCGGAGAAGCTGCAGCACTAGGCCAAAAAGCTCCAGGCGGCAAAAAAGGCGGACCAGGACACGGCGAGTGCGGTCCTGATGGCAGTTCACCAGGTTCCAAGTAAAGGTGTGAAAATGAAGAGAATAATATTTGCAATAATGTTCATCCTGACGATTGCCGCAGTGTCAGCATACCCTGTGCAGATAAGCATACAGGGCGGGACACTGTACACCCAGCTTGCAAGCGGCTCGTGCTCAATCAGCCAAAGCGGTAACAGCTACACGATAAACGGCTATGGCAGCTGCATGACTCATGAATGGGTGTACCGGACATGCATGCCAGGCTACACAGGATACACAACTACAGATGACAACACAGGCTACGGGCCATGGCCAATAAATTACAACCTAAAAAAAATGCCCTGGTGCATGGCAGAAGTATGCTGCATAAAGGTAGTGCCTGACAGAGTCAGGGTTGGCACACCAATATCGATAAGCGCAAACATAGCAAGCCCTCTTGATTTTGGCGGAATCGGGCCAACATATGCTCCTAGCAGCATTTCCAATTACTATTCTGTTGACACAAGAGCAGACCTCATTGTTGACGGAAGCGTACAGCAGTCGCAGACAAAGAGGGTCCCTTACAGCACAACAACAGATATAAGCTTCACATACGTGCCGCAAACATGCGGGACACACACCTTAACAGTACAGACAAACGTCCCTGACTGCCAGTGCGAGACAAGCAGGCCGAACTCTGTAACTGACACGATACAGGCATACGTCTGCGAGCTTGACAGCGGATGGGGAGACGGCCACCAATACTCGTGCAATGCAGACCGCACATACAACCAGTGCAACGGGGACGGATGCGGATACTCAAAAGTAAACCTATGCGAGCACAACTGCGGAGCAGACTATGAATGCGACGGAATTGCGCCTGGTCAGGGGAATTGCGACAGCCAGTGCAAGTGGCATGCAGTATGCGGAGACGGCAAGATAAGCGAC
>JBDRIZ010000184.1:0-15358 GCA_043815525.1 Candidatus Woesearchaeota archaeon | reverse complement strand
GTTGTGCCTGGCTGGCCTTGCCATGTCTCACACGAGCGAGTACATTTTTGGTTTAGGTTTTATCTTCTTGTACTTGATTATCATGTGGTTCAGAGGCGTTGTTGGCGTTTTCAGAAACATTGTATGGGCTGTCCTTATCAGCTTAGCTGTCTCAAGCTTCTATTTGACTGTTTTTTATTTCACATTTATCAAGATCACTGGCAGCGGTTACGCCACTAGCCTCTTCCAAGTTGTAAAGACTGCAGGTTTCAGGATCGCCTATCTTGCTGATTTCGGAATTGTGCTTTTCGTTTTGCTTGCAGGATTTGCAGTCTGGCTTTTTACAAAGAAGAAGTGGCACATAGTCTTTGTTTTCGGCTTGTATATGCTTGCTGTGGGATACTCCAACTATATCGGTGTTGCCAACAGATCTTTTCAGACCAGATTTTTCTGGCCTGTCTATCTTGCCGTGTTCCTCGGTTTGGCCATTTGGTTTATTCCCAGGTTTTTTTTGAAGAAGGTTCCTCTTATTATAAGTGTTCTTGTATCGATTGCTCTAGTATTCGCTTTTTCAGAGGTGTATTATCAGCCCATTGAGTATGATGGCTTGATGAACTCATATCACTGGAGAGTATTCATGTATGTCCAGGGTAACGCTCCTCCAGAAGCAAAAGTCCTGATGTTGTACGGTGACACTTTTGACCAGACTGGCCAAGCCCCTCTAACTGAGCGCCAAACCTATGTTGTCAAGGCGCGTGCCTATGAGACATTCTTGAATCAGAAGGAAATCCCAAGGGTAATTGAATCTCAGTACATATACAATGGCGACATCAGTCTCGCCTACAGGAAGTCTCTTTTTGATTATGGTTATCATGTTATTGAGGATAACATCATCGGAACGGAAAAGCGAGACATCTGTCTTTTTGACTACTACATATTAGACAAGTTTAGCAACTACGCAAGTGTGCTCGCGCAAGTAAACATGATAATCCGGGAGCAGTTGCTAAAAAGCAGCCACATTACAGAGGTTTACTCTAACGAGCTAACAAGTGTTTTGAAAAATGAACTGCCAGGTGAGGCCTGTTTTCCCGACGGAGGAGTAAGATTGGAATGAAACAAGAACACATGCATCTCTTGATTAGAGAGGCCATGCATATTATGATTATTTTTTTGGTGCTGCTGGTTTCATTCCGTATTGTCTTTTACAGGCAGGACTTTGTGACCCTTGCAAAGGCAGCCGTATCAATTGTTTACCTTTTCATTCTCCCTGGCCTTGTAGTTATGTGGAACTTTAGGCACCGCTGTGATTTTGTGGAAAGGCTGATTCTCGGCTTTGCTGTCAGCGCAGGCTTTTTGGGAATATCCAGTTATTACCTGGGAATGCTTGGGCTGCACTCGAAATATCATGGTTGGTTTTTGCCTCTGTTATTGATTGGAATTGGAATAGTTTTTGCATTATGGAGAAAAAATGGTAGAGACAATTAGGAAGCATTGGGATGTTTATCTAGCCTTGCTGATAGCGTTTGTCTTTTTTTTGACTCTCGTCATCGGCAACAATATCGAAATGGCATTTGACGAGTCCCGTCACGCTGTACATGGCGTTTTCATGAAGCAGTATTTTGTCACTTTGCTCTCCGGAGATTGGATGTCATATGGTAGCTTCTTGAACCTTTATATGCAAAAGAACCCTAACATTGGCTGGTATGCTCTCTATGATCCTCCTTTCCATGCTGCTGTGCAAGGAATTTTCTTTCTTTTTTTTGGCATTTCCCAGTTTGTCGCTAATGCAAGCAACGCCTTCCTTACCGCTTTGCTCAGCCTTGTTTTCTTCTTTTTTGCAAGGAAGTATTTTGGTAATTCAAAGACTGCCCTTATATGCTATGCCCTTTTCCTGTTCAATCCCTTTGTTTTTGACTGGTCCCGTAGGAATCGTGTAGACCTTACTGCTGGTTTTGCTTTTCTTGCCTGGTACTACCTTACTTTCTGGGTGGCTGATAAGTATTTGTCTTTGCGTTTTTCTTCAAAGGTCAGGATTCGTTTTAGTATACCTGTTTTCATTGGTGCCTTATTCCTGACAGCAGCCGGCATGACCAAGTATCCCAGCATGATTTTTGCAGCAGGTGTCATGATATGCAGCATCTTGTATCAGGTGTACAAAACAAGGCACCTGCTGAAAAAAAACAGGATATTCAACTATGTGTCTTCTTCAGGTATTCTCTCAATGGTTGGCAAGTTCGCTATGCAGTCCATGGTTTTCCTGGTAATCGCAGGTCCCTGGCTGAAATATGCTTTGTTGGACAACAAGATGTACACTAAGGTTTTCTGGGCAGGATCTTTAGTGGGAAGAGAGGCTTCTGGACTCGGATACTACCTGTATTATCTTACCGCTTCTGTAACAGATCTATATTATATAACTGTCTTTTCTGTTGTTGCGCTCTTTGTAATGTTCCGCAAGAACCTTGGGAATTCCGATGAAACACATTCCAAACGATTTATGGCTATATCAATAGGAGTCATGATTGTAATAGCAACATTTCTGATTTCGAACAGGCAGCTTAGGTATGCTGTGCAGTTCGTGCCTTTGCTGTATATAATATCATTTGAAGGGATGAAGATTTCTCTTGATTGGCTATCACAAAGGATACATGTCACGCACATTCTTCTTATTGTATGTATTGCATTTATGGCAGTGTTTGCTTATGGTGACATCAAAGCAGCGAATTCAACACTGGATGTAGTCGGCCACGTAGATTACCAGCTTGAAGAGTTCATATCAAAAGCGAAGGATCCTTCTATTTTTGTGAACATTAAGGGCCACGGTGATTTTGAAGGCTCAAAGGTTGTTAGTGGCCATGCCCATAAATACACCCCTGACCTGTTCGTTTTCAAGCTGGCAAAAAGCTCAAAAGATTATGATGATCCAAGAAAAATGAATAGGTATGTACAGATTGTATATTGGTATGAGTCTCAGCTACCGCAAAATCCTGAACCTCTCATAAATTCGCTTGTCGAAACTGGTAAGCAGATCAACACATATCTTGTGCTGTTCAGGTTTGATAGGCAAGATGAAAATATTATCTCATCGCTCAAAGATCCCCTTATTGCCGCAGGCTTCTCTTTCAAGGAGATGGATTATTACATAGTGTTGTACAAGGAGATTTGAATGGAAGATAATCTTGGGATGTATGTTGGTCTGCAGGAAGAGGAAGCCTACTTTGATTATTTGGAGCATAAGTCAAGAAATCCCTTGCGAAGATGGTTTCATTCGAACAGGTTTGTTGTTTGTGAAAATCTGGTTCATAAGTACTACAGGGATAAAATGACAATTATCGACCTTGGTTGCGGCTCATGCAATTGGAACAAGTTAGGACTCCCAGTCATCGGAGTTGACTCTTCAAAAAAGGTATTGGATTATGCCAAGAGGAATTCAAGAATAAAGAAAGCCATCCAGAAAAGTGTGACCTGCACTGGGATTAGGGAAGGTACCGCAGATATCGTTTTGTTGTTTGGGGTCTTGGAGCATATAAAAAGATATCAGGATGTGCTGAGGGAGGCGAATAGGGTGTTAAAGAATGGAGGGGTCGTTATCTCGTCTGTGCCGCATGATACCTGGTTCAGCCTTTGGAGGCCTTTGTTCGTGTTGCACTGCTTTTTTCAGGGTACCATACTTAAAAAAGAGTATTTCAGGAAAATGGCAGGTCATGTTGTGCAATTCTCTCAAGAGAAAATGAGACATGCATACCAGATGGCTGGATTTCAAGTGCTTGAGCAATTCAGCACCCATAGAATGGAGATATATACTGTGGGAAGGAAATGAGACAGGAAAAATTGAGCAAGCAGATAATAGGCGTATCTGTGGTTATCCCAGCGTATAACGAGCAAAGCAGGATTTGCGACTCCTTGAAAAAGATACAAGAGTTTTTGTCCCGGCAGAAGATGGACTTTGAGATTATTGTAGTTGATGACGGCAGCAAAGATTGCACTGCAAGCCTTGTCCGGTCAACCAAGGGAGTAATCCTGCTCGAAAACCACAAGAACATGGGCAAGGGCTATAGCGTGAAAAGGGGCGTTCTGCACGCTAAAATGGGTTATGTCCTTTTCTCTGACGCTGATTTGTCAACTCCAATATCTGAGCTGGCAAAATTGCTTGAGCACATTGGGTACTATGACATTGTCATTGGGTCACGACGCATGTCTGGCTCAAAGATTCTTATCATGCAGCCCTGGTACCGCCGCATTCCGGGAAAGGTTTTCCCTTTTATCGTCAGCATCCTCTTGCTTGGAGGCATTAGTGATACGCAGTGCGGCTTCAAGCTTTTCAAGAAGGAAGCCGCGCAGGTTCTTTTCAGTATGCAAAGACTTGAACGTTTCAGTTTTGATGCTGAAATCCTTTTCTTGGCAAAGAAAAAAGGTTACCATATTAAGGAATTGCCTGTCGTGTGGGTCAACGCCCTTGATTCCAAGCTTAACGCTGTGACTGACTCTTTTGACATGTTTTGGGAACTGCTTAAGATAAAATGGAACTACCTTGTGGGCAAGTATGATAGGGGCAAATCTTTAATAGCTTCTGGGAAATCTTAGTTGTATGAATATTGCCCTCATTTTCCCAAGGTACAAGTACCAATCTGGCGATGCCCCTCTTGGGATTCTCTACATCGCAACATATCTCAGGAAAAATGGTTATGATGTTGACGTATATGATACTACGTTCCACAAGAACAAATCAGAGCTTCTTGGGATGCTGGCGAGTAAAAATTATGATTTTGTCGGATTTTCTCTAATGACTACTATGTTGCGTGACAGCCTTCAAATAGCTGCGTACATTAAGTCTTGTAATCCCAAGACAAAGATTGTTTTTGGAGGCCCGCACCCGACTGTCATGGCTGAAGAGACACTGAAGCACAAGGATGTTGATGCTGTAGTCATAGGTGAAGGTGAAGAGGCCTGGCTGGAAGTGGCAAAGAAGGCATCTTTTGATGGGGTTGGAGGCGTCTGGTACAAGGACTGCAGTGCCATTATTAGGAACTCTCCAAGGGACACTTTCCTGGAATTGGATCATCTTCCATTTCCCGATCAGCGGCTGGTTGACTTAAATCGCTATTTGAGGAACTGGTGGCAGCTTGATTCTGTAGGCAAAAAATTAAGGGGTGTCAATATCATCAATTCTCGAGGGTGCCCCTACAATTGTTCTTTCTGCCAGCCCACGCTCAGAAAGATTTTTGGCCCGCGAATCCGATTTCGTTCACCGGCAAACGTTGTAGAGGAGCTGAAATTTTGGAAAAAAGAGATAGGTATTGATGCTTTCATGTTCCAGGATGACACTCTTATCTTCAACAAGGAATGGGTTCGCGAATTCTGTTGTATGTTGAAAAAAGCCAGGCTCCAGCTAGTGTGGGGCTGCAACGCAAGGGCAAATCTTGTAGAATACGAGCTTTTTTTTCTGATGAGATCTGCAGGCTTGAGAAAGGTTTTTATGGGTATCGAATCAGGCTCTCAGCGGGTCCTGGATGAAGTCTACCAGAAGGGCATAAGCCTTGGGCAGGTCAGGCAGTCAGTCAGTATTCTTAAGAAGCTTGGTCTTAAGATTCAGGGCTACTTCATGATGGGAGCCCCGACAGAAACTGTTGAGGATGTGTCTGACACAATCCGTTTAGCTTCAGAGCTCAGTATTGACGAGGCAACCTTTTCTATAACAACGCCTCTTCCCCATACATACCTGTATGAGAAGACAAGGCATATGATCTGCACTGATGTGGGCAATTTTGACTATTACAAGAATCCTGTCTTGTCCGGCGCTGAGGTTATACCCAGGCGAGTGCTAAGAAGGCTTAAGCAACAGGCGCTTCTGAGGTTTTACCTTTCGCCTAAGAGGTTGAAGGGGACTCTGGCAGGCTTCGCGAATCCTGCCAGTATGCATAAGTCGCTTATCAAGCTTCAGAGGTTTTAGTCTTTTTTGTTAGTTGCAGCATGAGCCCGGTTCCCAGCGAAAGCGCAAATGATATCACGATGCTCCATCGCAGTGATGGAACAACAAGGTTTAGGAAAAACACTATTACTGGCAAAAGACCAAACCCTAAAAAGAAAGAGAAGATGATTCTCTCATCATTTGCGAGCTCGAAGTTCCTCAGGATGATGTATGCGGGAAACATGAAGATGATAAGCATTCCCAGCAGTGTTCTGACTGCAGCAAAACCCAGGATTATCCATACTGCAACTACTGCTATAAGACCTATGAGAATCTGCATATTGCGTTTGCTGAGTCTAAGTACTGGCAAGTTTGTACACCTTTATGAAGTTTTCATCATATATAAGGGATGCATTCTTGGCTAGGCTCGCCTCAAGCTGTGCGAGCGTTTCCATTTGCTGCTGTGCATGCTGTTTGAGCCCTGGGTCGTTGCCTGCATTTATTTCTATGAGCTTATAGTCAGAATAGTCAAACACTGTGTGCGTAATGTGGTTTACTGTGGGAAAGGATTCGGCTTCTTTTTCTGTCTGTTGGAAGAATATCATCTCCTGGTCAAGGTTTTGCAGTTCCCTGCTTGAGCCTACCATCATTGGTTTGTGTGATATCATATGAATCCAGCGTGCCTTTGGGTAGGTTATGGAACCACGCATATATATCAGAGATTCGTCTTCCACATTGTTTTCTAGCCACTGGGCTGCCTCGTATTGGTATGGAGTCATTCTCATCAATGGAGGATACGCGCCTTTCAGTTGGTTGAGCGCAGGTTTAAAACTAAAAAGGATTGTGAGTGTAACGAATACTGCGACCATACCATATTTCAGCATTGTTTTGTGATTGGGCCTGAGTTTGAAAAAAGATATTACTGCCAGGAAACCGATTGCAGTCAGGGGGTAGAATACGTACGGGCTGGCGTAGATTAGTCTGCTGGCTCTACCCTGGTCAACGAGGTTCAGTACATCCAGGTGGAGTACCAGGTACAAGCTCACAAGCAACGAGAGCAGCAAAATATCTGATTCCCTTCTCCTAAATACAACTAAAATTATTCCCAGTGACAGGAATGGTAATGTCCACCATGCATGTGCCTGTCCGTAGTCATACATGCCAGGATTCATTATGTTGGGTCCTGGCTTGAACCAGTGGAGCAGGCCAGCCAGGTTTTGGATTTGTATGCCTCCATTTGCGCTGTTGCCCTCAAACATAATGTTAGGAAGGAAAGGTATTGTAATAATAATAAAGAGGACTGTTGGCAGAATGGCATGGGTAAGTTTCAGTGGTGCTTCCCGCTTCTTGGCAAAGGAGGCAGTCAGGTATATTGCCAAGAACGCTGCTATCAGAATAAAAATCTGGAAGTAGATGACTGTTGCTGCAGCAGAAAAGAGACTTGCAATTATTATGTATACTTGTTTTTTGTTGCTGACATATCTATGCATGCAGTATATTATCAACGGAATATAGGCGAGGGCCAGAAGATGCGGCCTTTGTCCCCATAAGTATGCCATGATGTTTTGCATGGGAAAAAGGAGCAGGAGGCTAGTTAGTGTTGCTGTCCAGAAATCGTATATTTTCCGTATCAGGAAGTAGATAGTTATGATGGATAAGGCACAAGCTGTTATTGCAAAAAAAATGTTTGGGGCAAGGAATCTGTCTCCACCAACAAATCTGGTCATTGCTATGTTGACTGCGTACGACGGAGGGTTTGGAACTCTAAAAAAATCGTCCTTGAATACATATGGGTACCATACTGCATAAAAAAATGGTGCGTCCGGCAAAGCCCTGTCTGTGGTGTATATCCAGTCCGCAAGCCCGAATTTGTGTGCTGCGTCTCCCTCTCCAAACGGAAACTCGCTGGATTTTATTGGAAGTGTGTACAGGTAGAATGCAGAAATGAACAGGAGCCCAACAACTATGACATCCTTGAATTCCATCACTGGTTCCAAATCAATGATGCTATTTAAATTTTACCAGCATTGTGTTGTCCATTTGCTGATGGCTGCTGTTGGTTTTCTTGAGGGTTAGTGAGGTTTGGAACATGATTATTCTCTGCAATCTGCAAAGGTTTATAAGGAAATCCGAAACCAATCGGCAAATGAAGTGTGACCTTTGCGGCCATGATTCCAGCCAGTTGTATTGTGTGAAAGATAAGAAGAAGGTTCTAAAATGCATGTTCTGTGGCCTGGTTTTCGTAAATAAGATACCATCCAAGAAGCAGCTGTCTCTTAGCTACAATCTCAACCTGATTAGCCCTTTCCATTACTATAAGGATAATGAGGCTGAGGATTATGATTCATTCAAGAAAAGGGTTAAGACGCTGAAGAAATATGTTGGTTGCGGCAGTCTTCTGGACGTAGGGTGCGCCACAGGGACATTTATGGCTGCTGCGCGGGATGTTGGGTTCACTGTTTTTGGCATTGACATTAATAGGCAGAGTATTGGTTATGCGCGAAGAAAAAAGTTAAATGCGTTCTGCGGTGAATTGGAGAAATTTCCGCGCTCCAAGTTTGACGTTGTTGTCATGAATGACTTCATCGAGCACACTCCAAGCCCCAACAAGACTATGGCGCTTGTGCAATCTCTTGTCAGAAAAGGCGGGATGTTGTATATAGTTACACCAAATATCTCCAGTGTTATGGCAAGAGTGTTTAGGAGCAGGTGGTTGCACTTGAAACCTGACGAGCACTTGTATTACTTTGACCCTGCTACAATTGGGTCTTTGTTGAGAAGGTGTGGATTTACTGTGTTGAATATTCAGTCAAGAGGAAGGATAAGGAATGCAAGGATATTGGCCTGGAAGCTTGAGAGTTACAGCAAGATAATGTCAAGAATAGTTGGCTTTATCCCAGGTTCATTTCTGCAAGGAATCAGGTTTAACCTGAATTTGGGTGAGGAGATGGAGGTAATTGCAAGAAAGAACTAAAACGTTTCAATTCTAAGCTATTGGTGGTGCGCCAAGGCACAGCTCAATTTCTGCGCTCTTGTATATTACCCTCATAAATGCCTCTTCGCTTGATTGTATACTTGTTCAACAGTAATTGCCTGCATGCATTTATTGTCTTTGCACAAAGATTTCCTGTGGTTGTACGCAGAAACGCATGGGCTGCAGGCAAAATTTGCATACATAATCTCGATATTTTTTCCAAGCGGAGCGTAGCATAACGGTGTCTCTGGTCCGAACAGGACAATCGTAGGCATGTTGGTGAGGCTGGCAAAGTTAGGCGGCCCGCTGTCGTTTGATATCATAAGTGTTGATATGTTGTACAGGTCGATGAGTTCCCTCAGATGTGTTTGTCCGGCGAGGTTAACGCACTTCTTTTTGACCTGCATTGTTATCATCTCTGCATCGTCTTTTTCAGATTCCACACCTGTAATGACTACATAGACTCCAGGAAGTTCTACTAGCCTTTTTGCAAGCTTGATATAGTTCTCAATTGGCCATCGTCTTAGTGGCAGGAGTTGGCTTGCGTTAGGGTTGAGTATCACGAGTTTGCTTTCTTTCTTCAGTGTCCTGTCCAGACTTCTGAGCTTCTTCCACATCCTGCTCTTTTGTTCTTCAGTGCTCCTCTTTTGGGGAAGGTTTATTTCTGACTGGTCTATAACATGCTTGTTGCCAGGTATTTGGATTGATTCTATGCTTTTCGCAAGAGCCATGTAATTCAAGCTTATGGGGATTGTGTGGTTGTAGAGCGCCTTTATCGTGTTGAGGTTTCCTCTGTAGAGCCCTTCCATAGCGAACTTGTCAAATCCTACTCTTGTCTTTGCTCCTGACAAGAAGCTGATTGTTGTAGAAAACCTTGAGAACAGTTCAAGGTCTATTATCACATCTATCTTTTGCTTTCTTAGGAAGTTGATTACTTTTGCTGTGTCAATCAACAGGCCGGTAAGATTTTTTCTAAGTGTCAGGACATTGTTCTGGGGAACTGCATCAAGTAATGTTACTCCTCCAGCCATATCCTTGAATATGAGGTAGAATATTTCGCTTTTAGGATGCCTGTTTTGCAGGAATCTTATCGCAGGGTATGCGTGTATGCTGCTTCCCATTTCTGAGATTTGGATAAACAGTATTTTCTTGTGTGCCATGCCATCTTTCTTCCAAAAAATTATTTTATTGTACAAGGTAAAGAAAAGGCATAGTGGTATTCCTACATATCTGTCAATTCTTCGCATGGCATCAATTGAGACCATATTGATAAATGATCTTATGTGCGCATTTAAATATTTTCGGGTCAAATTGTGTCCCAGGCATGGGAAAGATAACAAAGTTGTCGCTGACTGCATGACAGAAAAATTTATTAAGCGTTTCATAGTGCAAATAGCCTGTGTTTGAGCCAGGCAATTCACGTGAAGAAATATGCGCTTATCTTGGGTATTTCTCTGCCTTTTTGCTGTTTTCAGCAGTGGCATTTCTTATATTTGGCTCAAAGTTGTCTCTTGCGCATGTATTGGCTGGGACTTCAGGCATCACTTTGGCAGCAATGCTCCTGGGGAGATGTCTGAGATGACATTTCAAGGATACATCAAGGGTTTTCGAAGTTTCGGCCATGACATTGCTACGCTGGTGAATAGCGCAATCCTGTTCGTAGTATACTTTGTTGGGATTGGGCTCACCTCCCTTGCCTCAAGGATTGTTGGGAAAAGATTTCTTGTTGTCAAACAACCACAGGTTAAGACTTACTGGAAAGACTTGAACCTGAAAAAATGCAGATTGGAGGAGTATTACAGGCAATTTTGACTATGCCAAAATATCTCCTGGGCATTAGCTGCTACTACCACGATGCTTCTGCAACTTTGCTGAAGGATGGATTGGTTGTCGCTGCAGCAGAAGAGGAGCGCTTCACAAGAAAAAAGCATGACACTTCTTTTCCTGTGAACGCAATCAGCTATTGCCTGCAAAGCCAGGATATTGGAGTTGATGAACTAGAGTATGTGGCATTTTATGAGAAGCCATTCTTAAAATTTGAAAGGTTGCTCTTTTCGCACTTGCATAGTTTTCCCAGGAGCTTGAAGGTGTTCTTGAGTTCGACACCTTCATGGATTAACGAGAAGCTTAGGATTCCAAGGACCTTAAAGAAAATCAAGTACAAGGGAGATGTCATCTTTGTTAACCACCACATCGCGCATGCTGCAAGCTCATTTCTTCCAAGCCCTTTTAAGAAAGCAGCAATCCTGACTGTTGATGCTGTAGGTGAATGGACTACAACTACATATGGCATTGGTCAGGGTAAAGAGATTACTCTCTTAAAGGAGATTAGGTTCCCTCATTCAATAGGCCTTCTGTATTCTGCGATTACTGCCTATCTGGGATTTAGTGTGAACAGCGGGGAGTATAAGTGCCTGCATCCCCAGACAGCCATACTATTTGCTGATGGCTCCCTCAGTGAGATAGGGACACTGTTCCACCTCAAGGGTGTTACGAGAAGTATGAATCGTAATGAGGAGATTAGGTTATTGGATAAACCAGTAGAGTTGGTCGCTTTTGACAAATCGAATTTAAGAATGAAACCTTGCAGGACGAATGTTGTTTATAGAAAAAAGGCAAATACTTTGCTGCTTGAAATTGAACTAAAATCCGGACGCAAGGTTACAGTAACACCGAATCACAAATTTACTACCTATGATTTTGGTGGCGTCATGCACGAAATTTCTGCAAAACACTTAAAGGTCGGAGAATTTGTTGTGGCCCCTAAAAAAATATTGATTAGATCTACCAAAAGCAGGCAAGGGAATGATTGGGCAAGACTATTGGCGTACAGCATAAGTGAGGGACATGAATTGATTAGGCGGGAGAAACATGAAGCAGAGATACGAATTGGCACGATGGATATCGGAATAATCAATGACTTGAAATCAATATGCCATTCTTTGGGAAAAAACTTTCGTGAATGGTCTACAGATCGAAAGTATGGAAGAATCCATCATATTGGCATAAGTGTCTGGAAGGACCTGCCATTCTTGGAGCATATTGGGTACAATTTCGGCAAAAGGGCGGGGAGTAAATCAGTACCGGCATTCGTTTGTTCTGCAGGCAAGAAAGTCAAAAAAGAGTTTATGTCTGCGCTATACACTGGTGATGGGAGTATTACAGGGCACCAATTGATTTACAGCACGAAAAGCAGATTATTGGCTGAACAGATAGCATATATACTCCTAAATTTTGGGATTTATGCGAGGATTCGAAAAATTCTCAATAAGAGATACGGTCGCCACTATTACAGAGTAGAATTGAATGGTAGAGATTTACGCAAATTTAGCAAAGAAATCGGATTCTTGGATGACAAAAAAAACCTTAAGTTAAGAGCGTATGTCAGCAGTGTCCATAAGTTTGGCAATCAAGCTGAGTATGTGCCCATAAATGATTACTTGCTTGACAAATGGATTGCCAAGGGGTATAACAAGAGTGAACTATATCGCAAGGCAGGATATCATTTCTGGGATTATAAGAGTCGTAAGAGAATTCCAACACCAAGGATGCTGATTCAGATTAATAAACTTCTGAGAGACAGTACAATCCAAAAATTCATTGATTCAGATATATATTTTGATAAGGTAAAATCAGTAAGGTGGACTAGGTTCGACGGTTACGTTTACGACGTTTTTATTCCTAAGCATCACGCGTTTGTTGGCGGCTTCGGTGGGATTATCTTGCACAATACCATGGGCCTCAGCGCCTATGGCACCATGGATAAAAAGAGAAATGCATATTATGGTAAGTTACGCAAAGTCATTGATGTGAAGCCGGATGGCAGTTTCATGCTTGACATGAGCTATTTTGTCTACCAGCACGCAGACAGGATGCCCTCAAAGAAACTATTTGCTTTGCTTGGGGGTCCTGTTCGAAAGCCTGAATCTGAGGTAACAAAGAGGCATGAGGATATCGCTGCTGCCCTGCAGATGGTTACAGAGGATGTCATGCAGAAGATGCTGGTTAACCTGCACTATGTTACCAAGTGTGACAATCTTGTGATTGCCGGAGGAGTCGCTCTAAACAGCGTTTTCAATGGCAAGATCCTGAGAAACACTCCTTTTGCCAATGTCTGGATCCAGCCTGCAGCAGGAGATGCAGGCACAAGCATGGGAGCTGCTCTATATTTGCACAATGTTATCTTAGGCAGGCAGAGAAAGTACTGTATGTCGGATGCGTATCTTGGACCTGGCTTCACTACCAAGGAAGTGAAGGAATTTCTGGAAGGCAATAAAATAAAGTATAAAACTTTCAAAGACGACAAGGAGCTTGTCGATGTTGCAGCAAACCTGATTTTCCAGGATAATGTGGTTGGCTGGTTCCAGGGAAGGATGGAGTGGGGTCCAAGGGCGCTTGGCGCAAGAAGCATTCTGTCGAATCCATGCAATCCCAGGATGCAGGAAATACTCAATTTGAAGGTGAAGCACAGGGAGTGTTATGATGAGGAGACTCAAATATTGACTGAACAAGGATGGAAGCTGTTTAAGAATCTAAACAGGACTGACAGGGTAGCCACCTTAAACCCTAAAACAAGAGAATTGGTATATCAAGCTATAAAAAGAATTGTCAAATATGATTATGAGGGAAACATGGTTCACTTTATGAACAGAAGACTGGATTTGATGGTCACGCCTGAACATAATATTTGGGCAAACAGAATAAGAAATCATGCAATGAATCCTCATAAAAATAAATTTGAATTCATAAAAGCAGCAAATCTTGTTGGGAAGGAGAACATGCAGCTAAAATCCATAGGCATCTGGAAAGGCAAAGAAGCAAAATACTTTTTACTGCCGAAGATTGAAAAAAAGAAATATAGCCATTTATCTCAAACTGAAAGGATAAGCATGGATTTATGGCTAGAGTTCTTAGGATATTATTTGTCAGAAGGCAGTTATTGTTATGACAAAGGTCATCATAATGTTTATGTGGCCCAAAGAACAACGTCAAAATTTTACAAGAGAATAGATAGGTGTCTAAATAAACTGTATAGGTGGCGCTACAACAGTGGCTCCTTTAAATTAGGCAACAAACAGCTTTATGAATACTTGAAGCAGTTCGGAAAAGCCAAGGATAAATTTATTCCACAAGAATTGTTGCATTTATGCACAAGGCAGTTGAAAATCTTGTTTGATGCACTTATGTGTGGAGATGGCACTTATCGACCTAAACAATACAAATATGCAACAACAAGCAAAAGACTAGCTGACAACATTCAGGAACTTGGCCTGAAATTAGGGTATAGTGTGACAACCTCTAAAGAAGTACTGGATAATCCAAACCACAACGATATGTACTACGTAAGATTAAATATGGGTAGCAAAATTTCGTGGGTCAGAAAAACCCAGGGTTCTTTAATGAGTTACAGTGGAAAAGTATATTGCATCACTGTTCCAAAGTACAACATATTATGTGTAAAACGAAAAGAGAAGATTGTTTTTAGTGGAAATTCATTCAGGCCTTTTGCGCCTGTGGTTTGCGAGGATGATGCATCTGAGTATTTTGATTGTGACACCCCAATCCCTGAGCCTGCAGATTTCATGCTCATGGTATATCCTATCAGGGAAAAGTATCGCAAGAGAATACCTGCTGTGACACATGTTGATGGAAGCGGCAGGCTGCAGACTGTGCGAAGGTTTCAGAACAGCCTTTACTATGACTTGATAAAATGTTTCGGCAGGCTTTCAGGCATTCCTATACTCATAAACACCTCTTTTAACATTCGCGGTGAGCCAATTGTATGCACTCCGCATGATGCGTACAAGTGCATGATGGGCACAGGCATTGATTACCTTGTCATAGACAAGTTTCTTGTGAATAGAGAGGACAACCCACAGCACATGTGGGATAGCGAAAAACATGCCATGGATTGACACCAAAAATATTTATACAGTCCTGTCTTTGCCGAGATAATGCCAAAAAATAAGGGTCTGGTGGCTGAGTTCTGGGATTTTCTGAAGGTTCGCAAGGTCTGGTGGCTGACTCCGATAATTATTATGCTTTTGCTTGTGGGTATTTTTATTGTGTTCAGCCAATCAAGTGCAGTATCTCCGTTTGTATATGCGCTGTTTTAGCTGTTTCGTTTGTCGTTTGGTAACCTGTGGCATGTTATGAAAGTAGTAATAGCGCTATCTGCCATGATTTTTTTCCTGTAAAAATAATGCTCGGTTAATGAGTGAAAATTCCATAGAGGGTGGAAAGCAGGAAATAATCAATTGGCTGTCAGTTGTTGTCTCCAATAGTCGAGGGTGTCTGCCAAAGTCTGCCCTATCTTGATTTTTGGACCCCAGCCTGTGGCTTTTCTTATTTTCTCTGGACTTCCTATCATTGTTCGTATGCTTCTGCCTGCCTTTGAAGTGTCTTGCCGAGTCTCTATTGTCTTGCTGCTCAATCCAGTCAGTATTGACATAATTTCTCGAATCGACAGTCCCTTGCCGCTGCACACATTATAGATTTCC
>JBDRIZ010000183.1:0-3051 GCA_043815525.1 Candidatus Woesearchaeota archaeon | reverse complement strand
GGAAACTAGGCCTGAAAGTCATAAAGCAGATGAAGGACACAGCAGCAGAGTACAGGAAAGAGACAGGATACCTTTTCGGAGTGTCAAGGACTCCAGCAGAAAGCGCAGCATACAGGCTTGCAAGAATAGACATGCAAAGATTCCCAAACGCAATAGTGCAGGGAGACAGGGAAAAAGACGCAGTGTACTACACAAACTCAACACACATAAGGCCAAGCGCAAACGTCGGACTGATAGACAGGGTGAAAAAAGAGGGAAGCTTCCACCCGCTCCTTGACGGAGGAGCAATGAGCCATGTGTGGCTTGGAGAAGGAAACCCAAGCCCTGAAGCAATAACAAAACTCACAGAAAGAATAGCAAGAAACACGCTGACAAACTATTTTGCCTACACAAGGGATTTGACAGTGTGCAACAAGTGCCTGCACACAGTAGCAGGAGTCCTGCAGAAGTGCCAGAAATGCGGTAGCGCAAACATCGACTGGATAAGCAGGATAACAGGATACTACCAGCGCGTCAGCACTTGGAACAAGGGAAAACAGCAGGAATTCTTGGACAGGCAGAGGTATGCGCTGTGATGCAGGAGATGCTATCAGAGATAATGGAGCAGACAGGCTCTGACGGAAAAAAAGGATGGCCATGCGCAGTAAGAGACAGGATAGCATACCCAAGCGCAAAACAAGAGATTGTGACAGACGCAAACGTTGCAGTAACATTCCTATGGACTGTGAGAGACGAGATAATCCCACACCTTGACAAGAAAAACCTCGCAATAGCAAGCAACTTCTACACACCATCAGGGCTTGTCGGAATGATAAGAAACATTCTTGGCAACCCGTACATAAGATACATAATAATGCTTGGGGAAGAGCAGGGATGCAATGACACGACAAGCGCAAATGTTCTCAGGCAATTCTTCGAGAAAGGAATAGGCAGGGACAGGAAGATAGCAGGATTTGAGACAGCAGTGTACTTTGACCTTAACATACCAACAGAGATGATAAACAGGGTAAGAGAAAATGTTCAGTTAATAGACCTGAACATGAAGATGCCAAAAGCAAGCTTCAAAGAGAAGATACAAGAGGCAAACAAACTGCTCTTAACACTCGAAAAAAAAGAGCCATTCCAAAAACCCATGGTTTACGGATATGAGGAAACAACAGAGTCATACCCCTATGAAGGAGGACCCATAGTAGTGCATGGAAACACAATCCCTGAGACTTGGGTGGAAGTGATACAAAACATCCAAAGGTACGGATTGCCAAACCTCATGAATGCGAACACAGACCGCTGGGTGAAAGAAATAAACAACATGGTGGCAGTAATCCACGACACACAGAACACAGACCTAAGCCTAAACCCATTCCTTGTGCCACTAACAAAAGAAAAGATAGAAACCTACCAGCAGGAAGTCCTGTCACCAATACTTCCCAAAGGAAAGGCATACACATACGGAAACAAGCTAAGGGCATACCAATGCAATCCAAAAGAAGTAAAAGAGATGGTAAGCAGCAGCGACTACAAGGACTGGGAGTTTGGAAAAGGAAGCCATCTGGACAAGAATGTGACATACAAAGACAATATATGCGAGACAGACCAGGTACAAGACATAATAGACGTTCTCAACAAAGACAGGTACTCAAAGGCATGCGTTGCAATCACATGGCATACGCAAGAAGAACTTATGAGAAAGCACAAGAGCAGCCCATGCCTAGTCATGATGCAGGCAATGGTGCAGGACGAAAAACTCAATTTGTTCGTGTTCTTTCGAAGCCATGACATGGTGCAGGGCTGGCCAGAGAACGCATATGGCTGCGCAGCAATACAAAAATACATAGCAGACGCAATAAAAACAGAGACAGGAACAATCACAATAGTGTCAGGAAGCGCGCAAATATACAACAACTACTACAAACAGGTGGAGGAGATGCTCGCAAAATATCCAAAAAAACTTAAGCTCGATGATCCTCGGGGAAACTATTTGATTTGGATAGAAAAAGAATCAATAGCAGTAACTCACACAGACCCAGCCGGCAAGGCACTTGAGAGATTCGAGGGAAAGACAGCACGAGAAATAAGAGACAAAATGTTCGAAAAATCAGAGATGAGGCCAGACCATGCCTTTTACCTTGGAACAGAAATACAGAAAGCAGAAAACTGCCTGAAAAAAGGATTAGCATACGAGCAGGACAGAGCATGAATAACAACGGAAAGACGCTACTCACAGCATTTGGAGACTTAGTGGAGCTGTCAAGGGAAAAAATCAAGCAGTCGCTACTCAAAGAGACATCGATAACAGAAGAGAACGCGGCAAAAATAGCAGAAGAGAGCTACAAAGAACTAGTAAGCATGAAAGTGCAGAAGACCACAAATCTCCTGCGAGAGGTAGTGTGCATAAAGCTACTTGAAAGCAATCTTGTAAAAGAGAACAAGGAATACTCAAGGCTCGGCCTACCTGTGCACGACATAAGAAAGACTATCTTTGTAAGAGACAAAGAGAACGCCAACACGAACTACAATGTCGACACAATACACAAGAAGCTTGCAGACTCCATAACAGGACAGTACACACTGTTCTACCTATTACCACTCGAAGTGAGCAAGGCGCACATGACAGGACAAATCCACATACACGACCTTGACTATTTTCCGACAAAGCCATTCTGCTTCGAGCACGACATAAGGTTCTTTTTACGCCAAGGGTTCATGTCAGACGGAAAAGGGATACACACAGCAGTGTCAGGGCCTGCAAAATCACTTGAGGTTGCCTTAATACACGCAGCAAGAATACTGATACTCTCGTCAACATACTTCTCAGGAGGCCAAGGATACGACAGCATGAACCTTTTCCTCGCACCATACGCAAGAGGCTTAACTGAAAAGCAGATACAGCAGGCAGTCCAGGCATTTGTTTTCGAACTCGACCAGCTCGATGTGGTGAAAGGAGGCCAGACACCATTCACATCAGCAAGCCTTGAATTCAACGTCCCAAAATACCTAAAGGACGTGCCTGTTGTCCTGCCTGGAGGAAAACTTACAGAAAAAGAGAGCTAC
>JBDRIZ010000182.1:0-7927 GCA_043815525.1 Candidatus Woesearchaeota archaeon | reverse complement strand
TATGAATCCATCCTCGCTGAATTTTTTAAATATCAAGTTCTTCTCTTTTTTTTGGATGTTGAATCCGTATATCACAAATTTTTCCCTCTCAAAACTTTTCAGTATGTCAAACATTGCTGTGTTGCTCTGGCTTGTCTGGTATACAAGCAAATAATCTTCCTGTCCTGTTTTAGCCTTTACTATCTTGTCCCTGACAAGGCTTGGCACAAGTATAGTGTTTTTTCTCCCCACTTCGGGATAAAAGAATGTTGTTATGATGAATTTCTTCACGTTCTGGGGTGGAACAATCATGTCATTTCCGTATTTCACAATCATGTAATCCTCATAATATTTTTTTAGCACTTCGATTTTGCAGTTTGATATCACATGCATGTTGTCTATGCTGATTAGGGGTATCTTCTTTTTTCCAGTAATTGCGTCCCAGCTCATCAGCCCTGCCAAGTGAGCAACTGTGGGTTCATAGTCTGTTATGATAAGGTCTGGTTGCTCTTCAAGTATGATTTTTCTGACTATTTCGACTGATTCCTGGCCTTCTTTTGGCTTCATGTTTATCCAAATGGATTTTAGCTTGTCGACTGTGTTGTTTTCATAGACAAGCTTTAGTCCGGGTATTTTCGTTGCTTTGTTTCCTGACAGAAAATCGTATGCCCTGTTGCTTGCGACAATATGGATGCTATGTCCTTTCTGGATTAGGTGGTCTATTACTACTTTGGACCTTGTGGCGTGTCCCATTCCCTCTCCTGCAAGCCCGTAGAGTATTTTTGCCATGGGTTTGCTCATGTTGCTTATTGACTTAAATCTTTCGAAAGCAACTTTTATAAACAGTTCCGTGCTTAGCTATAACCTGTGGGCCCGTAGCCTAGCCTGGATACCTGCGTAAGACCCTTAATTGAAGGGATTTGCACAGTAGTGCAAATAGGGCGACATGATGCAGTTGTGTCTCGCATGCCTTCTAAGCTGTAGGTCGAGGGTTCGAATAGTTTCCGTCAGGAAACGACCGAGACGGAAGTCGAAAGTCCCTCCGGGCTCACTTCTAAATTCAGAAAAATGTGTTTGCCATTTGCAGCAGTTTGTATATCCCTCTGTAGTCAAGCAGTTCATGCGCCAGCGTGTCTTGTGAAAGGGGCGCATCAGAAATATACCCCAGGCCTATGTAATTTATGTTTTTGTGTGGAAAGCGCATTTTGAAGTCAGCTATTGCTCTCAGCGCGTAGTATTCCTCCATCTCGACTACTGATGCACCATTTTCCACAGCCTTCTTCATTTCTTCTGTTGTTTGGTCAAGCACCAGGCGCGTATTGTAGTTGCGCAGTCCGCAATGAAGTTTGATTCCGTAATCGCTGAACAAGATCATGGAATTCCTTGCCAGGCCAAGTCTTTGCCTAAGCAGGTTTTCAGAATTTGTCATTTGGAGCTGTCCTTCGGTGTTTTCCCTGAGCACCCCTTCTGTCAGTACGCCGTCTCCGCGCCTTGCAGAAGCAGTTAAAGAGCCCATCTTGCCATGCCTGACCACATTTAAGGAATGGTTCTTGTTCAAATGAGTTTCGATGAAAGGTTTAAGGAAGTTGTACATCTGGTCTCCATACATGTAGTTTACTGCAAGCTTTGTCTCATTATTGTGCTTGAAGAATTGGTAGTCAACATAGAAATTCCTGAATCTCTGCACTGACTTGTCCCTTGCCTTTGCAAAGTCTTCATGATACTTTATGCTGTGCATTATGTTGGACATTGCAATGTGTTGTACTCCTGGATTGGATAGGTAATTATCAGTTCTTAGTAGGCAGACACTGGATTTTTGGTCTTGATGCATGAGTTTTTTTGCAGTGGTCTGCAATTCATCTCTATAGTCCTTGTCATCCACCTTGATGGTTTTGAATATTTGTGGAACATACAGCGCATCGACAACATTCCTCAGTGGCCCGATATACACTGTTGTGAATTTTTTGTTGTGCGAGAGTATGTCAGCCACGACTTCATTTGGGAAGGTTTTTTGAATCCTGTCACATGTTGTTTCCCAGGGCAATTTGAATGGGTGGGTTTCCCAGGATATCTGCGAGTATTTTGGCAGTCTTTTTAGGTTCTCAAGCATGTTTAGGTATCTGTCAAGTCTGCTGAGACCATCCCATACAGGAATGTATTGTGTTTGCCTTTCAAAATCTATTCGCAGTGGCTCTCTTGGAAATTCTTGCTCAACTGGTGCTGCTTCCTTGCGCTTTTCAAGGAATTCCTGTTCCCTTAGCCCAACATCCAGGATGTACTTATTGGTTCTTGCCAGGTCTTCGAGTGATGCTCCTTTTGCCTGGAGCCTGGCAAGTGAGTATGATTCAACGTGCTCTGGTGTGAATATTCTCAACGCTTTTCACCCACTAAAAGCATATTGGTTGGAGGATAGTCGATTCTAACAATGCTTGAGCTTTCCTTCTTGTAGAGGTCGACCTTTCCCTGAAATCGGTTGGCAACTATCCACTGATTCTGAAAGGAGCCTGATTGAGGAAGTATGCAAAAGCCTGCATCCAGAGTAATTCTTGCCCAGTCCCTAAAAGAAAGACTGCAGAATTTCTCGTGCATCTCGCTATCCCAGTTGTCAGTGTAATCCTTTTTGCCCATGAACTCGCATGCATCCACTTTCCGAAGCCTGATATATTCATTGCCTTGCACTTTTTCCAGGTCATATTTTAAAGTGTATCCTTCCTCATGCCGAAAGTCCATGGCAAACCTCAGGAATCTTGCGAAAGTGGAAAGTCCATCCAGGTATTCCTTGAACTGCATGCGTTCATTTTTTGGAAAACGCCTCTGGTAGTCATGATTCCTGCCGTCTTCTTTGCAGAGAAGCATGTAGGATACGTCATTTCGATCTTCTGGGCCTACTACATCAACGTTGATCCATCTGCCTCCGAGTGCAGTCTGCTCGTAAATCTTGTGGACAAACCCAATCAGCGCTTCCATGCCCTGGTAGGATTCAATCTCTTGTGTTAAAGACCCTGTTGTGGTGGTGTTTATGGAGTTGTCAGGGAATATTTTTCCTCTTGTGATGTTCCGCTGGTGGAAAAATACGTTGTCATTGTGGAAGTATTTGTGTAGCTTCCTTTCCTCGCAGATTTGGAATAACTCTCTAGCAACTTCAACACCATTAAAGTCAGACTCCCGCATTTTGTCATCAAGATTCATCTCTCTGATGAGACTTCCTGTGCAGCACCCGATGTCGACAATCCTGCCTGGAAGCATGAATGGTTTTATTGTCTCATACTTCCTTTTAGCCCCTTCGTCCAAGGATCTTACGTAGGTGTTGTAGTCCCTGGTTGCAGTTATGTCACCATCATCACCGAGCAGAGGGTCACTGAAAAGCTCGATTATTAAATCCCCATAATCATACTTCAGGTAAAGATCTCGCGTTGCCTTCGAGACTTTTCTGAGGAAATCTTCGCTTGTCCTCCAGCCAGACCCTGCTTGGACTATCGATTCCACAAGCTCCCAAGGTCTTTGGGCAGAATACCTTTCCCTGATTCTATCTTCTAATTCAAATGGCAGAATGCGAAATCCTTTCCTTTCATACTGTTCAATCACGCTCGGTGTTGAGCACCCGACAATGGTATTGGCAGGTGTCAGAACAAATTTGCCTTGGCTTTCAACCTCAATTTTTTTCAGGACATATTCAGCAAAGCGTTCAGTCGTTCCGATATCGTCTATTGGATAAATGTAACTTTTAGCATCCAGCTTTTGAGAGAAGTTCTCGATTGCCACTTCTCGTTTGCTTGCAGGTATAGGATTTCTTCTTGTATTAGAGTGGTTTGCTGATGTTATCGGCCAGATTATTGTGTCAATCCTGTCCTCCAGTCCAAGCTCTTGTCCGTTCACATCTTTAATGTGTCGCAAACTTCCTCCTGTGACGAAAGTAAAGTTTTCAAGTTGGTAATTGCTCAAGATATGATGCCTTCCTGGAAAAACGCAGATCACTGCGCATCACCCTCAAAGTACCTTGCAAGCGCCTCCTCTATCACATGGCTCTTGCTTCTGAACAATCGGTTTCTTGCCATGGTATCATTTATCTTAAGAATCAGGTTCTGTTCTATTGTGACGCTCATCTTGTGTCGCATGAGATAGTAGGATATACTCATTTATTAAAAATCTTTCTATTTTAACTACTATATGGTAGTACATATATGAAAAATAAGTTTAAATAATACTGTAGTTGTTACACTATCATGGACACATTCAAGCCTGACATGATTGCCCTTACAGTGGATGCTGTAGTCTTTACTATCCTGCAAACTCAGCTTAAAATACTCCTAATAAAGAGGAAGTATGGCCCTTTTAAAGGTCGCTTTGCACTTCCAGGTGGCTTTGTAAGGTTGGATGAAAACCTGGAGCAGGCAGTTCGCAGGGAATTGGAGGAAGAGACTGGGGTAAGAAACATTTTCCTAAAGAAACTGCACGCTTTTGGTGATGTCAATCGGGACCCAAGGGGAAGGACAGTGACAATTCCTTTTCTTGCTATTATCAATGCTGAAAAGATCAGCTTGCGTGCGACAACAGATGCAGAGCTTGCAAGATGGTATTCTGTATACGAACTTCCTGCGCTTGCCTTTGACCACAAGCAGATTATTGATGACGCATTAAAAGAGCTTAGGTTTGAGATTCAGTTGACAAACATTGCATACCAGTTGTTGCCGCAGAAGTTCACCTTGAGTGAGCTCCAAAAGGCCTATGAAATCGTCCTGGACAAGTCGATTGATAAAAGGAACTTCAGGAAGAGGATGAATTCTCTTGGTATTCTAAAGCCTCTACGAGAGACAAGAATGGAAGGAGCGCATAGGCCTGCGCAGCTTTATGATTTTCAGGAGAAGAAGTACACATTTCTAAGAGACAAGATTAACGTTTTTGTGTGATCATCCCTGCAATTATATTCTTAACCACAGAAAAATTTAAATACTTGTAAGTGTATAATATACACTAAGTAATATGGCAGGAACAATCCCTTGTTTCTGCCAATATAACCACAAAATGCCGCTTGTCGCGCCGGAACAGGACAAAATCACCCCCTGACTAAACAAACGAACAAAAAATCCTGTTCTCGGTCTTTTGCGGCAATAATAAGTGTATAAAATACACTAAAGTGATGATAGGTGAAAAACAAGACAATGCTAACTGACCTGTACCAGCTTACTATGAACGCTGCATATCATGATAACTCTAAGGATGAGATTGCAACCTTTGACCTGTTCATAAGAAAGCTGCCTGCAGACTGGGGGTATTTTATTGCCAATGGAATCGAGGATGCGATTGACTATGCGACTAATATTGAATTTGAACATGAGGATATTGAATACTTGAGGAGTATTGGTATATTCAATGAAGAGTATCTTGATTGGCTGAAGACATTCAAGTTCGACGGCGAGATTCTTGCAGTTAAGGATGGCACCCCAATTTTTCCAAACGAACCTATCATGCGAGTGACTGCAAAAAGGTCTCAAGGACAGCTGCTTGAGAGTTGTCTCCTAAACATTGTCAATTTCCAGACTATGGTCGCATCAAAGGCAAGCAGGGTTGTGAACTCTGCAAAAGGAGCTTCAGTTGTGGATTTTGGCTTGAGAAGAGCACAAGATGAGTCTGCAAGTCTCACTGGGGCAAGGGCGTGCTACATTGGTGGAGCTGTAGGGACTTCTAATGTAAAGGCAGCGATGGAGTATGGCATCAGGCCTGTTGGCACTCATGCGCACAGCTTTGTCATGAGTTTTTCCTCAGAGCTCGACGCTTTCAAGGCTTATGTCAAGACTTTCCCAGATAACGCTACCCTACTGATAGACACATATGACACCATACGAGGAGCAAAAAATGCTGCAGTAGTTGCAAAGGAGTTAGAGGAGAAAGGAAAAAGGCTTGGCTCAGTGCGACTTGACTCTGGAGACCTGTGCGACTTGTCAAAAAAGGTCAGGAAAATTCTGGATGATAACAATCTTGACTATGTGAAAATCCTTGCAAGCAACGACTTAAACGAATATAAGATCGCGGATCTTGTGTTGCACGGTGCAAAAATTGATGGTTACGGTGTGGGAACAGAGATGATTACTGCAAAGCCAACTGCTGCAATACCTGGGGTTTACAAGCTTTGTGAGGACACTGATGGAGCAAAAATCAAGCTGAGTGATGGAAAGACAACCTTGCCTGGAAAAAAGCAGGTTTATCGGCTCTCTGATGAGGATGGATACTATATTAAGGACACTATTGCTCTAGAAGCAGAGTTAATGTATGGCCAAGCGCTTCTTGAGTCAGTTGTTGCAGAAGGTAAAAGGGTTAGGCCTAGGCCATCAGTGCATGATACAAGAAAGTTCTGCTTGGAAGAAGTTGCAAGACTGCCTGATAATGTAAGGGAGTTAAGGGTCAGCACTCATTACACTGTTGAAGTCTCGCCTTTCTTGAGCTATCTCTCAAGGGAGCTCTCTTTCCAGTATGGAAAAATGCAGACTGAAATTCCAAGTATTAGGCCGCAGCTTAGGCAGGCCCAGGCGGAGGTATGAAAAATGGCAAAAGCGGTTGTGATTGTGGATATGTTGAATGATTTTGTCCAGGAGAATGGAGCATTGCCTGTTCCGGGAGCAAAGTCTTTGGTCGAAAACATTGGGAAAATTCGCGGTAAGGCAAATGCCTACAATGTCCTGGTGGTCTATGCCAATGATGCTCACAGCCCAAATGACCCTGAGTTCAAGACCTGGCCAAGACATGCTGTCAAAGGAGAATCAGGGGCAAAAGTCATTGATGAACTGTTGCCAGCTGCCTGTGACCTTGTTATTGAGAAGCAGGAAATGTCCATGTTCACGAACAAGGATGCTGACAAATTGTTGCGCAGCAAGGGAATTGACGAGTTGTATGTTGTTGGTGTTGCGACTGAATACTGTGTAAGGGCGGCTGCGCTTGGTGCAGCAAGTCTTGGATACAAGGTCAATGTTGTTGTGGATGCAATATCCGGAGTTGACATCAAGAAAGGAGACTCAACATATGCCCTGTTGGAGATGGGCAAAGCAGGAGTCCTGCCAAAATACACCTCACAGGTCCTGGAGGAGATGGTGAGATGAAAAGAATCCTCCTGCCTTTCATGCAGCCAAGAATTGTGGCAGATGAAATTGGAGATTTCATTGTCAATTCAGTTGTATCAATGAGTGGAACGGGCGGTGTTATTGGCCTATCAGGTGGAGTCGATTCAACAATGACTGCAGCGCTCGCAAAAAGAGCGTTCAATGGGAAAAACCTAGAGCTAGTAGGATATATTCTTCCATCAAAAATCAATACTTCACAAGACACCTTGGACGGAATAGCTGTTGCTGACACTCTAGGTATAAGGTACGAGCATGTAAATATTGAATCAGTTGTTGAATCGTACAGAACAACAAACCCCGAAGTCTTTTCGTCAGATTGTGATAAGGGTAATCTAATATCAAGGATTAGGGCGAATATTCTGTCGACAAAAGCAGCTAAAGAAAATAAGATTGTCGTTGGGACAGGCAATAAGGATGAGGATTTCGGCATTGGCTACTACACGCTTTTTGGAGATGGTGCAGTCCATATTAGCCCAATAGGCAATCTGCCAAAAAGACTTGTCAGGCAAATGGCAACTTATCTTGGGTTTGACAATTACTCTAAGAAAGAACCTGCTGCAGGTCTTGAGCCTGGTCAGACTGACTTCCTCGACCTCGGTTACAACTATGATGCAGTTGAGCTTGTGCTTGAAGGAATCAGTCAAGGGTTCTCAGCGCAGCAGCTAATTGGTCACTTACAGTTGGAGCAGATGATCTTGCCCCAATTAAACAACAATCCAAAATTCAGTTCATTAGCAGGTGTTGTGCATGACATTTTGAGAAGGCACTATGAGATTGCGCTTCCAAAGCAAGAGATAATCCATCCATCAATACCCCAAGTGACACTGAGCTATAGG
>JBDRIZ010000181.1:0-2421 GCA_043815525.1 Candidatus Woesearchaeota archaeon | reverse complement strand
ACATGCTCTGGAGCAATGCGCAATGTATCATAGACATGGTGGCAGGCAATCTCTTTAGTGTACTCAGGAGAGGCAAGGTCAAACCTCACACCGCTTCGCAAATAGACATTCTTTATGCCTTTTATCACTCTTGCTTTTCTCAAAAGGCAAATAAGGCGCTTGTTGCTCCTGTCAAGCTTTGGACAGCCAATGCAGTCTTTGTCGCACTCATAAGCAAGCCTGCAGTCCATTCCGTACATGTTGGCGCTTGGACCTCCAAAGTCATCAACATTACCCTTGAAATACTTGAGTCTTGTCATTGACTCAATCTCTTTTAGAATTGAGTCTTCAGAGCGCGAGATAACCCTGTCACCCTGGGTCAGGCGAAGAGAGCAGAAGTTGCAGTTTCCGATGCAGCCGCGGTGAGTGACAACACTGAACTCAAAACCCCTCAACTCCTGCGGAACAACCCTGGTGAAAGCCAAGCCATAGTAATCATCAAGGTCTGCAGTGGAGTATTTTGGGCTCCTGTACTGGAGCACGTACCTATTACCGATTTTTTGTGCAAGATTCTTCCTGTTGGAAAGCAAGGTCTGCATGTCGCAAAACCTTTCCTTTGAATCCTCAACTTCCTCGTGGCTTGGAAGCTCGACAAAACCTTCAGGAAGTTGCTTTGAAACAATGCAAGTGCCTGGAATTGCCAAAAGACTTTCTTTTGCTCTCAATCTGTGAGCAATCTCGACAATCTGCTTTTCAGAGCTGCCAAACACAAGAATATCAGCCCTGGAATCCAGGATTATGGGCTTTCTCAACTTGTTATCCCAATAATCATAATGGGAGAAACGCCTCAAGGTAGCTTCTGTTCCGCCAAGAACAATCCTTGAATCCCTGAATCGCTTCCTTATCCAGTTACAGTAGACAATAACAGCCCTGTCAGGAACATCATTCTTCTCGTTACGAGGCTTCTTTAAGGGAGTGTAGTTTTTCAGCATGGAATCAATGCTGCCTGAACTTACTCCGAAAAATAGCGCTGGCTCGCCGAATTTTGCGATGTCTGACTCTCTTGGCGACTCTATCAGCCCAACAGAGAAACCAGCACGCTCAAGCAGCCTCTTTAGCACAGCAGTGCCGCACAGAGGGTGGTCGAAGAATGTTTCCCCTAAAACAAGAATAACATCATATCGCATTGATGAAAAGTATTTTTAGGCAATATAAAAGGCTTGCCAATCCTTAGAGATATAGGTCAACAAGATTATCAACTGTTGAGATTAATTTGCCAATCTCGTGACTGTCCTCGTTTTTGTACCTTCCATGAAAGGCCACCAAAACAGGCAAAGATAGGTGCTTTGCATAATAAGTCACTGCTTCCATTTTTTTTGCAGCAGCCAAAGCATGTACAATATCAAACAGGGGTCGGCAATCCACATTTCCTGGATTTACTGCTTTCCTCCAATACACAAATTTTTTATCATAACTGTCTGGATCATAAGCCAACAGAAGGCAAGCTGTGTTGTCAGGAAAACCAACTACCAAATGCTCAGCCCCATCACCTTAGATTACGTAGCAGGAGTGCCAATTATACTTCTTGGTAACATCATCCAAGAGCGGAAATGTTTCCAAACGATTGGGTGCAGACTGTATCATGAACTTGGAAACAGCAATGGATCTTATAAAGCTTATGGCATGCCTGATTTAAACCTGCAACAAGGCACTAAATTTATATACCAGCAACTTCCTTTTTTTGTAGGATGGCAAGCGGAATAAGAGTTAAGTGCAAGGCTTGCGGAAGGCTTTCTGATTCTTCGGAGTTTGTTTTGGATCCTGGCTACAAGATGATGGTGTGCCAAAACTGCGTAAAAGAGCGCAGGATGCGCGAAGAAGTCAAGTCTAAGGTCCAGGAGCAAAAAGCAGAAAAAAAGAAGCCAAAGGGCTGGGACATAGAAGACGAGGAGCTTGAGAGGCTCTACACAGCAAAGCAGTACAAGAAAGCCCAGGTAGTAAGGCTTGACCAAAACAGGGCCAAGTACAAGTGCGCCAAATGCGCATACGAATTCATAATCAAGCTAGACAAGATGCTTCCAAACAGGTGCCCTTACTGCTCTGCGGATATAGCCAAGTTCTAGAAAAATTTTTATTTAGCAACACAACAGGCACCTAATGCGGAGGCTATTTGGCGGACTTGTCTTTGTAACAGGATTCCTTTTGTTCTGCAGTAATGAATCTATCACAGGAGCATACCTTGGAACAGCAAGCTACTCAGCTTCTGACCTGATAGGGCTTGTCCTGATGCTGCTCGGACTTTTCATATCACAACTTGAGAAAAAGATACGGGACCACACTGAAAAGGGATATCATAGTTACCTCGAGCAAAAAGAGGCAAGGAAGGTGTCTGACGCAGAGGCAAAAGAGGCATACCAGATAGAGAGCGTATACAGGGCAACG
>JBDRIZ010000180.1:0-2411 GCA_043815525.1 Candidatus Woesearchaeota archaeon | reverse complement strand
TTCCAAACAACGAAACATTTTTATATCAATAGTAACATTTATGTTGCATATGCTACAAAATTGTAGTGTTTGGCTGGTGTTCAGAGAGTTTCTTGAGCAACCTATGAAAAGATGGCATATCCGGGAGCTAAGCAGGAGAATCAAAATTGCGCCGACTTCTGTCAAGTTGCATCTTAACACCCTGCAAAAGGAAGGTTTTGTCCTTGAGAAGAAGGATGATATATTCAAATACTTTGTTGGCAACTTCAATTCTGAAGAATTTCGATTCTATAAGAAAATGAACACCCTTATTAGCCTGCATATATCTGGAATAATTGACTATATTAATACCCAAGTTTGACAGTTTGCTGATTATTTCGTTGAAAAAGATTATTTGACAGATGCTTTTTTTTAGGCCGAATAGGCTATGTTTCTCAAGTTATTGCCCGATTTTGGGCGCAAATCAGAGTGTTTATTGGCTCAAAATTTGAATAAATCTGCCTTGCTTCCCGCTTTGAGTAAAATTCTGTTGTAACTGTCAAATTCATCAGGCTGATTTTGATGGATTTTGGTGAGATATGTTTTAGTTCTTGGTGATCATATCGCAGTAGCGATATGACCAGCTGAGCCAGGAAACCAATCAAGATGGCCCCACAAAGCGAATTTGTCGACCATACACGTAATGGTTTGATGTTTATGTCGTTTTTCAGAGATTGGAAGATTTTCTCAATCGAATCTTTCATTCTATATATTTTCAAAGCATCCAGAAGTGTCAAATTCTCGCTTGAAACAAGACAGAAAAAACCTTCCCTACCGTTCAGAGATGCCATTTGAACCACCTTTAAGGCATCAGCTTCGCTTATTGTTTTGAGCTTGGTCTGATATGTATAGGAAACCTCGACCAATGGATTATTAATCCTAAACCGTTTGGGAAGTTTTCTGTGGAAATCCAGGCTAGCCTGTATTTCCTTAGCTTCTTGCAGCATCTGCTCAGCCTTTCGAAGCTTGGCTTCAACCTGTTCTATCTTACGCTTCTCTGAGAAGAAAAAGTAGTCTATTCTGCTTGGATACACTATTTTTGTGCCATATATGCCATTATCAGGATCAACAAGTTCCCAAGTCCTCCTGCTAAATGATTTTATCCGCTTGTCATCGCTGGTATTCAGCTTCTTGGCTGAGAGATATTTCATCTTGCTAGCTAGAACCAGACCTAAGTTATTCTTGCTCTGGCCGCCCTTGTCAAAGCAAATGCGTGATTCTGGTTTCAGCCTGTCCTTTATTTGATTGAAAGTACGGCTAAAATGTGTTTGGTCATTTTCATTCCCCGGCTGAATTGTAAGGCCTATCGGGATGTTAATCGGGTTGGCGAGTTCTGCCAACCCTACAGTAATTTGTTTTTTATCAGGTCTATGATCCCTACTGTAGCCATACTCTCCCATCTCTGCGGATGTGCCCCATAGTATGAAGCTGGTCCAATCCAAGTTGGTATTGGTATGCAAAAAATTATACAACTCAAAGATTCTATCCTGAAGTAAGAGTATGATCTCTTCGTAATTAGCTCCAACTGTCTCGAGAACTCGGAAAAGAGTTCTCTCATCGAATTCGTGCAGGTGGAATACCTTCAACACCTCAGAGCGGTTAATCCAGTCACTGGCCTTGCTAGTGCTTCCATTCTCTGTAAGACGGTATGTCAGCAACGCCTCTACCAGGTGGGCAAGGGGAATCCCCTTTGCTTTGAATTTTGAGAAGATAGCCTCAAACTCCAGCTGTTGGCTGTATTTCTGGACCGCCAAGGCGGTTCCAATCGGAAAAGATATATTCTTGGTCGGTATTACACTCATTGGTACTCTTAGGGTCAGTTGTTTCATGGTAAACTCAATTGATCCAAGAGTACTTATTTTATGTTTCTGTCAAACTTGGGTTAATAGGATTTGTTCTCCTGACGGCATAATTCTTTTTGGCTCTTGCGCAAAGGGAGAGGACACGGAAACAAGCGATTTAGATTTGTACATACAAAGTTCTGAGATTAAACTGGACTTAGGTAAGTTTGAAAAGGAACTGCACAGGAGGATACAACTATTTTTTTCCGAAAGAATTGAAAAGATTCCGAAAGAATTGAGGAATAACATATTAAATGGCATAAAACTTGATGGTTACATAAAGGTGTTTTGATGGATTTAATCAAGATAGAGAAAGACCCTGAAAGAGCAGGAAGTCTCTTGCTGCTTTCCAGACTGCGGATTGCAAAGCTTGGCAGCTTCGATGAAGACAAAGAGAGTGCACTGCTTGCAGAAAGTTATTATGAAATTGCCAAGGAACTTATAACATCTGTGCTTTTTCTTGATGGCTATAAGACTTTGAGCCACACTGATCTTATCGAGTATATCAAGACAAAATATATGGATAAATTTGAGGAAGATGAAATAGAAATT
>JBDRIZ010000179.1:0-2937 GCA_043815525.1 Candidatus Woesearchaeota archaeon | reverse complement strand
ATTCAGGAATATTTGTGAAATTAAGCCTGCAACCAGGGTTAACATTCGCAAGCGTAAATAGTTAAAGCAAAAATATGATTATTTTCCACAGGAAATTATTTTGGAAT
Organism: Candidatus Woesearchaeota archaeon; assembly: GCA_043815525.1. Classification (GTDB taxonomy): domain Archaea; phylum Nanobdellota; class Nanobdellia; order Woesearchaeales; family JAZDKJ01; genus JAZDKJ01. The sequence continues at coordinate 2,830 of JBDRIZ010000179.1, read as the reverse complement.
AACAAAAATCACTTAAGAATCAGAAAGTGCCTTTGAGCCACAAATCTTAAATATATGTCCTTATTTATGGGACAAATGGACCTAAATATGGGACAATTGCAGATAGCACGGCAATTTTTTGAAAATCCGACCAAAAGCTTCCAGATAAGGGGACTTGCCAAAACTCTTAGAATACCAAAGACTACAGTAAGCTACCAACTTAGGCATTTGCTGCTACAGGGAATAATTATCAAAGAGAAGAAAGGAGTCTTTCCAAGTTATAGGGCAAACGACACCGCAGAGGCCTACAGGTTCTGCAAGCGACAGGACTTCCTGAAGCGGTTGATGGAGAGCAAATTGCTTGACTATCTTGAACAAAAAGCAACTCAAAAATGCATCTTCCTGTTCGGGAGCTTTGCCAAGGCAGAATACAGCAAAGAAAGCGACATCGACCTCTTTGTGCAAGCAAGAGACACTCAACTGGACTTGCGACAGTATGAAAGGCTTCTGGGACACAAGATAAACATCCTGTTTGAGCCCGAAGTCCGTAAGCTCAGCACTGAGCTTCTAAACAACATTGTCAATGGAACAAAACTGCAGGGATTCCTGAAGCTACGATGAAAGGAATCATGGACTGGAACATTTGCCTAAGGGATCATGTGAAGAACATTAACCCAGACACAGAGAAAATCAAATTCATACAAAAAATGTGCAAGGTACGCCTAAGAGTTCTGCAATCCATGAAAATAGATGAGGAGACAGCATCAGTGGCTGCAACAGACTATTATGAGGTTGTTAAAGAGTTACTTGTCGCTATTTTACTGAAAAATGGCCTGAAATCAGAGAACCACGAATGCCTAATATCCTTCTTCAAGCACAATTTTCCGAAGTACGAATATGAATCCGAAGCCATGCACAAACTGAAAGAGGTAAGAAACAGAGTCTCGTACGACGGAATATTCGTGAAGAAAGACTACATAGACTTAAACAAACTCGAGTTTGAGCACATCATCGAATTGTTGAACAAGATAATTGAAGAATGAAACACCATTTTTTCCCCATCGAGCCATGCGGTTGCTCTCGTGTCTCCCACATTAATTTTACTGGCATTGATTTAAAAAAATGAATCAGCAAATAATATAAAGGTTACAAAATATTCGCTTCATGTCTGCGCAATTTGGTCGAAAATGAGAATCTTCATTTGTGGCAGTATACAATTCACCTATGAAATGGACAAATTAGGAAAAGAGTTAGTCAGCCTTGTACATCATGTGCAGTGAATTGTAACCAGGAATAAAAAGCTTGCCACAAGACTGCCACATGACAATAGCTTCCTCTGCATAAAATTTTGGATGTCTCTTGGAAGGTGCAAAAAATGTCAGATGCAAATTTGCAGTCAAATCTTTTGCTTACGCGCACTGATTGCATCAAGAAAGCCAATAGGGCTATTCTTAAAAAGGCTGTAAACTTGCTGTGGCCCATAATCATGCACGAACAGCATCGCACGCATCAAGTATTCATCGTAATCAATCTCCTTTCTGTAAGCGCGTCTTACTATTTCCCGACAGTCACTCCTATCGTTCTTCATCGCCAGCTTAGTGGCTGAGTGGTACTTCAGTGCGTTCACAAAAGTCTTCCGCGATTTCACAAAGACATCATTATACCTTGACTTATCACTTGCAGTCGCAACCAACAGCACAGCCTCGAAAGGGTCAGTCAAAGCTCGAGGTCCAAGACCGACAAAAGCACATAGACTTGACACTTCAAAAACTAAGGGCTTTTGCTCAACCTGATAATACTGGGGCTTGTCAGGCTTGGTGTTGGGCCTCAAGTACTCAATTGAAAAAATGGCGCTGTGACCGATAAAACCCTTGAAGCGATAGTCTTTGTCGTAATCCCTGTCAGGGACAATCCATTCAAAGCTGGGCAGTCCATTAATGCAATCATCAAGATACTCTGAGGCCAGGACACAGTAATCCTTTAATAACGAGAAGTCCAGGTCTTTTGGCGCAGCAGCATAGTACTGAGTGCGAATCTTTGACTCTTTGCTGATAGGATCAACCTGCTCAAATCGCTTTACTATCTTGAATTTCCTGGCACAAAGCCTTTCCAAGGAATAGTGTGGCTTCACTAGGAAAGAAGGTTCAGCCTGCACAGCCCCAGTAAGCATAATACCAGGTATTGACAGGCACAACGCAGTAAACTCCCTTCTTGACAGCATGAGCTAAGCAGAACAATTAACTGCTATAAAGCTTGTGCCAAAGCTTAAATAACCAGGAAGTTTTGCAGAAAGTAATGGGCGCGTAGCTCAGTAGCCAGAGCGTTCCCCTCGCACGGGAAAGGCCGCGGGTGCGACCAACGGCATGGCTCCGTTGACACGCCCTCCCACCTTCGGTGGGGTCGCCTTCGGCGACATTACGGACTTCGTCAACACCCTCGTTCGCAAGTCCCGCCGCGTCCAGCTTCAAAGTAAGCTGGCACAACAAAAATCACCTCAGATTTTTGTGTGCACGAAAATCTTTGGATTTTCGTTGCACCTTGGCCCACGTAAAGTGGGCAGTGCTCGCTTTCGCTCGCGAATAACACTAAAGTCCAATAGTCTCGTCTATTGCGACTGGGGCCTACACAAGGTTGGCCAGGCCTTCGGTACTATTCAGAAAGAATATAATTACAACAGCACAGTCACTGCCAAACAAATCCGGCACTAACCTGTCTTTCCGTAGTTCTGCGCCACCAAAACAAGGTCAAAGATGTTGACATTGCCGTCTTTGTTCGCATCAGCAGGCCCAGTATATTTCTCCTTGCCATAGTTCTGTGCCACCAAGACAAGGTCGAATATGTCCACTTTCTT